>NZ_JBTEKS010000199.1:0-8094 GCF_054333355.1 Methylomagnum sp.
ACGGGCTACGGGCCTTTCCCGGCCACCAGCAGCCGGGTAATCTCCTCGGCGCTGGTCGGCTTGCCCAGCAAGAAGCCCTGAGCCAGAATGCATCCCCGACCGCGCAGCAACTCCAATTGCTCGTTGGTTTCCACCCCCTCCGCCACGGTGGAAAGATTGAGGCTCTCCGCCATGGCGATGATGGCGGTGACGATGGCGAGGTCGTCGGCGTTGCCGGTCAAGTCGCGCACGAAGGATTGGTCGATCTTCAGGCAGTCGATGGGGAAGCGTTTCAGATAACTCAGGGAGGAGTAGCCGGTGCCGAAATCGTCCAGCGAGAACGTGACCCCCAGCCCCTTCAACTCCATCAGTAGCGCGGCGCTGCGCTCGGTGCTTTGCATCAGCACGCTCTCGGTGATTTCCAATTCCAAGGCGGAAGGCCGCAGGCCGGTGTCCGCCAAGGCCCGCCTGACCGTCTCCGCCAATTGCGCATCCCGGAATTGCACCGGCGACAAATTGACCGCCACGGTCAGATGCTCGTGTCCCAGATCGTGCCAGGCCTTGGCCTGGGCGCAGGCGGTCTTGATCGTCCACTGGCCGATGGGGAGGATGAGTCCGGTCTCCTCGGCGATGGGGATGAACTCGGCGGGCGCGATGGGGCCAAGCTGGGGGCTGTGCCAGCGCAGCAGGGCTTCCACGCCGATCACCGCGCCCGTCTCCAAATCCACCTTCGGTTGATAGCACTGGAACAGTTCGCCGTTTTCCAAGGCGCGGCGCAGGTGCTTTTCCTTTTCCAAGCGCTGATAAATGCGGGTGTTCAGGGCCGGTTCGAAGAACTGGCAATTGTTCCGCCCCAGGCTCTTGGCGTGGTACATCGCGGTGTCCGCGTGTTTTAGCAGGGCGTGGCAGGTGTCGCCGTCCGCCGGGTGAATGACGATGCCGATGCTGGCGCTGACGAAGCTCTCGTATTCATTGTCCAGCACGAAGGGCTGGTTCAGCGCCGCGAGTAATTTCTCCCCCACCAGCAGGGCATGGCGGGGGCCGCTCAGATTGGTCAGGAGGATGACGAACTCGTCGCCGCCCAGACGGGCCACGGTATCGCAGGACCGGACGCAGTCCCGGAGCCGGTCGGCGGCGCTTTTCAGCAATTGATCGCCGTAGATGTGGCCCAGGGTGTCGTTGATGCTCTTGAAGTTGTCGATGTCGAGAAACAGGATGGCGGCCTGGCTACCGTTGCGCTTCCCGCAGGCGATGGCCTGTTCGATGCGGTCGAACAGCAGCTCCCGGTTGGGCAGGCCGGTCAGGTGGTCGAAATGGGCCATGTAGTCCAGCCGTTGCTTGGCCCGGTGGATTTCCTCCATTTCCAGGGCGTTATCCAGCACCAGGGACAGGGAGTGGGCGAAGCTGGACGCCAGGAGTTCGTCGCCCGCCGTGAAAGCGCTGCCGTCCAGTTTTTCGCTGAGATAAATGCGGCCATGGACGCGGGAACGGTAGGACACCGGCACCGCCAGCAGCGAGGACATGGGGGGATGATTGGGGGGGAAGCCAACGCTGCGGGGATCCTTGCGCATGTCGTCGAGGCGCAGGGCTTGATTCTCGCGGACCACCACCCCCAGCAGCCCCTTGCCCTCGGGAAACCGGCCAATATGGGCGGCTTGCTCGTAGCTCATGCCGGTGAACACGAACAGCTTGTAGCGCTCGCCGTCCTCGTCGAGTATGCCGATGGCGCCATAGCGGGCCTGCAAGACTTTGGCGAGGGCTTCGATGCCGCCCTGCAATAAATCTTGATGCAGGGTGGTCTGGGCCAGCAAACCCAGCAGGGTGCGGCTGGCCTCGTGCAAATCCATCAAATGAGTGGACCAGGCCCGCAAATGGGCGTGGTCTTCTTCCAATATGCGGTTGGTCCGCTGGGTCTCTTCCAATAACGAGCGCTGCCACTGGAATAGGGCGGCGAACGCGCTGTTATGGGAAACAATTCCGAGGAAGGCGCCGTCCTCCGCGATTACGGGCCGGGGCAATTCCCCGTCGGCCCAGCCGGAGTCCTCTAGTCCGCAGGCCAGTTCCAGCAAATGATCCGAGGCGTAGGGCGGCGCGTTGAATGAAATCAAATCGGCGAAAATCCGCCGGGGAAAGCGGGCGATTTCCCGCTCCGTCACCAGCCCGAGGAATTTTCTGCCGGTGCCCGCGCATTCCAGCGGCTGGAACACGGCGTACACCGTGCCGGGGATATGGCATGAACTGGGTCGGTCATGAGCGTCCACCCGCTCGAGGCGGGTCTTGGCGCAGAGTGCGTCCTTAACTTTGACCGCCATCGCCGCCGCCCTCCGTGACCGCGATTTCTGTGCGCAGTTCCAGGGACAGCATATCATCGACCCCCATCAAGGGCTTGATCCGACGCAGCGTGAAATCAATCAGGCAATCGCGGGGAATCCGGCGCAGCAGCGCCTGCCTCACCAAAATGTTGCCTATGGTTTCGTCCTCGATCTCGATGGGGTCGTAGGGCGTCGCGACCAGTAGCTCAAGCGCCCTGTGGAAGGCCACGTAGCCGACCGGGGCTTGGCGTCCCAGCACCACGGCGTCTCGCGGATGGGGGAGGGCGATTTCATGCACGATGGCTTTCAGCCGCAACTTGTCCACCCCATCGGCCCGCCGGTCCGTCAATGGTTCCAGCCACCCGGACTCCGCTGGCGTCGAGAAATTCGCACGGACGCACTTCGACATAGCTCCACTTCCCCTAATGGCCCAATTAATCGCGATTCAATTGGGTCGACCGATATTTTCCACGGCGCGCCTTAGATGCCGGGCAAAATCGGTGGGTATGAATCGCTTGCGGGCCGGATTCGCACGGCAGGCCGTCCCGCTTTGAGGGTGCGGTGAAAGGGGCATTGGTGTGCCGGGCAAATTTGGCTATATTGGTCATTGACATAAGTATTATGTCCTCATGTGTTCTTGTAATTATTTACTTGCCTGCAAATGTTTGTCTTGTGGGTCACGCGGCTAAGGCGTGATTTCATGGGCAAGACGCGCCCCAATTCTTATGAGCTAAAAGCCCTATGGCAAAGACTTTGGAATTAAAGCCTCCAAGGCGGGGGCATCATCACGGGATAATGGCTGGCGCTCGCCGAGCTTCCTTAAAAGCAAATTCAACAAGCTATGCAATAGCATAATAATCGTACAGTTAATCATGTTATGGGTGGTGCCAGACCGCACTGATATTTGTTAGCAACTGGCTGGTTGATTTGATGCGTAGAAATACGTATGGTATGCCGCTATTTGCAAAAATAGAACAAAAATTTTTGCCTGTCCATATCTTATACCAATTTGCTTGACCTAAGCTCTCATGTTCGTGGCAGGTAAAAGGCTATTTATAAGGGTTATTAATACACCACAACGCTAGTTACCCGATACTAATTGCATTCATTTTTTCATGTGGACTAATAAAAATTAATGGGATGGCTGGCTAGTGGAACAGATTCTTAAATGTGATTTTGGTTGCTTGCAAAAAAGCTCGAAATGCACCACTGCAGTTCAGGCCCAGGTCGAGCCATGTATCATGCCAATCTTGGCCCGGAACATCCCCATGGTTCGGGTCGCTTATTCTGCGGGACAGGTTATTCAGGATGCGGGAGGGGCTGGCTCGGTGGTGTTGTGTGTCGCCACGGGTTTGGTGAAATGCGTCAAATACCTCCCCAATGGTGAGCAACGCATTCTGCGCCTTGCGAAGCCGGGTGACATGATCGGCATCGAACTGTTGTGGGACCGCGCCTATCGGCACAGAACCTATGCGCTGATGGAAACCGAAATCCTGCGCATTCCTTTAGCCAAGTTGAAGTTACTGGCTCAGGAAGACCCGGACTTTTGCCTGTGGCTGGGTGGGCGCTGGTCGCATGTGCTGAACGAAGCGGAGCGATGGATATTGGATTTCGCCACCGGCGCCTTACAGGAAAAAATCGCCCGACTGATTCTGTATCTGGTGGATGGACGGGACGCTCAAGAAGAGGTGCCGCTGCTGAAAAGGAGCGATATGGCGGCGATTCTCGGCGTGGCCTGCGAGAGCGTTTGCCGAATAATGGGGGATTTCCAGAAGCAGGGCGTGCTGACCAACGTCCGGGCCAACCGCTATTTGTGTGATTATGGGAAACTCGCGGCTTTAGCGAGCCGTGCCCGTTGATTACGTGACGAGTTTGGGCGGTGGGAATGGGCTTCAAGCCCATGATTGGAAATGGCTGTTATTTGTTACTGGCTAAAAACCGCTCCCGCGACTTTCCTGCCCGCGCTCAATCCTCGTCATCATCCGCGATTTCCCGCCGCCGCACGGTTTTGGGATCGGCGATGATGGGCCGGTAAATCTCGATGCGGTCGCCTTCCTTAATCGGGGCGTCCAGCTTCACCAGCTTGCCGAAGATGCCCACCTTCTGGGTGTCCAGGTCGATTTCCGGGAAGCGCTTCAAAATGCCGGAATGCTGGATGGCCTCCTTCACCGAACTGCCGTCGGGAATCTCCATCCGCATCCAAAGCTGGCGGTCGGCTTCCGCGTAACACACGCCGATGTTCATGGGGGATTTCTCCTTACATCAAATCAAAATCAACCCGCCACCGCTTCCTCGGTTCCGACCACGGCTTTCGGAGCCGCCGCGCGGGCCGCGAGCTTGCGGTCCAAAACCTTCTTGCCCGCCAGAATGAATCCCAGCGCCAAGAATCCGCCCGGCGGCAGGGCCATCAACAAAAAGCCCCGGTATTGCGGAATCAGCACGCTTTCCAGCCAATGGAACGAATCGCCCATCAACAGCGTGGCGTCGGCGAATAAGGTGCCCGCGCCGAGGACTTCTCGCACCGCCCCGAGCGCCACCAAGGCCAGGGTGAAGCCCAGCCCCATCATCAACCCGTCCATGGTGGACGCGCCCACCGCCTGCCGGGAAGCGAAGGCTTCGGCCCGGCCCAGGATGGCGCAGTTGGTGACGATGAGCGGGATGAACAGGCCCAATACCTTGTGCATTTCGTGCATCCAGGCGTTCATCACCATGTCCACCAGCGTCACCACCATGGCGATCAGCACCACGAAGATGGGGATGCGGATTTCCGGCGGAATCAGCGCCCGGCCATGGGAAATCATCGCGCTACAGATCACCATCACCGCCGTGGTGGCGAGGCCCATGCCTAAGCCATTGGTGGCCGTGCCGGTGACGGCCAACAGCGGACACAGGCCGATGCTCTGGCTGAACACGATGTTGTTGTCCCACAGACCGTCGCGGGTAATTTTGCGGAATTCTTCGTTCATGCCTCGCCTCTCGCGTGTGCCGTTGTAGGTCAGGCTTCAGCCTGACCTTGCTGCGTCCGGCGTCGGGCTAAAGCCCGACCTACAATCGCTTTTTTGCTAACAGCTCATCCCGATGCCGCTGGAAGAACGAGAGGCCCGACTCCACCCCGCGCACCACGGCACGCGGCGTGATGGTGGCCCCGGCGAACTGATCGAAATCACCGCCGTCCTTCTTCACCTTCCAGCGCTCCGGCGTGGTGTTGTCCAGGGAGCGGCCCTCGAAGGCCAGAATCCAGTCCGATTTATTACGCTCGATCTTGTCACCCAGGCCCGGCGTCTCCGCGTGAGCGATGACCCGCACGCCCAGCACTTTGCCGTCGCGGTCCACGCCCATCATCAAAGTAATCGGGCCGGAATAACCGCCCTGCGCCGCCAGCTTGAAGGCCACGGCGGTGGTTTCACCCGCCTTGCGGGCGACATAGACCGTGGTTTCACCCAAGGTCGGTTCGGCGTCTTTCGGGATGACTTTGGAATCATCCAGCAGCGAGTTGTCGTAGAGGTCGCGGGCCAACACCTGTTCCAGCGTCGCCTTCATGTCCTCCGCTTGGCGCTGGGCGATGGAGCCACGGGTCGCCAAATCGCCGAACCCCAGCAACACGCTGGCCACCAATCCGGCAGCGGCCAGTAAATAAGTCTGGTAATCCAGCCGTTGCCGGAGATTGTCCAGGTCGTCGAACTGGCGACGGAGGGTTTGCCAGCGTTCTGCGGCGAGTTGCTTGAGGGCTTCCCGGTCGATGATGCTGCTCATTCGCTCAACTCCAGCGGTTGGCCTTTGCGGTCGCGGCCATAGATGCGGGGCCGCACGTAATGGTCGATGACCGGCGTCAGGGAATTCATCAACAGCACGGCAAAGCCCACCCCTTCCGGGTAGCCGCCGAAAGTGCGGATCACGTAGATGATGAGTCCGCAGCCCGCGCCGAAGATAACTTGGCCGAGCGGGCTATTGGGCGAAGTGACGTAGTCGGTGGCGATGAAGAACGCCGCCAGCATCACCGCGCCGGAGGTCAGGTGGAACAACGGGCCGGGATAACGGTCGCCGTCCACCAGCATGAATATGAAGGACAGCAGGGCCACCGTGCCCAGCAGGGAAAACGGGATATGCCAAGTGATGACTTTCTCCCGCAGCAAATGCAGCCCGCCTAGCAAAATCAACAGCCCCGAAGTCTCGCCCAGACTGCCCCGAGTCCAGCCGATGAAAGAACTGAAGAACCCATAGTCCCCGGACACCAGCGACTCGCCCAATCCCCGGCCTTGCGAGAACTCGGTTTTAATGTGGCTAAGCAGGGTGGCCCCGGTGAGTCCATCGGGCACGGCCTGTCCGCCAAAGGTAATCGCCAAGCTATCCAAAGGACCGGGCGCGGCGGATGAAAACGGCGCGGTCGGCGTGGCCCAAGTGGTCATTTCCAACGGGAAGGACACGAGCAAGGCCACCCGCGCCAGCATAGCCGGGTTGAACAGGTTTTGGCCGAGACCGCCGAACACCTGTTTGCCCACCACGATGGCGAGGGCGGAGCCGGTCACGCCCAACCACCAGGGTGCCCACGGCGGCAGGGTCATGGCGATGAGCCAGCCGGTTAGCAGTGCCGAGCCGTCCATCAAGGTGGGCCGCACCGGCTTCCCGGCCATTGCCACGCAGGCGGCTTCAAACGCCATGGCTGATAAGGCCGTGACAGCAAAAATGTAGAACGCGGGCCAGCCGAACATCACGAACGCGAACGCCGTGGCGGGAATCAGCGCCACGATCACCACCCGCATGATGGATTGCACCGGGCTGTCGGCCCGGGTGAAGGGTGCGCTCAGGGGATGGCGATTCATGCGGCGGCCCCCTTCTTTTTAGCGGCGGCGGCGGCCTGTTGGGCCGCTTTCTTGGCGTCGGCCTGGGCCTTGCGTTCGGCGGCGAGGGCGGCTTGCTCTTCTTTAATGCGATCCAGCCGGGCCTGTTTTTCCTCGACCAAGCGGCGGGTTTGTTCCGACTTGTGCTGGGCCTGTTGCCGGGCAATCAGTTCGCCGTTGGCATATTTGAAGTAGTGGACCAGCGGGATTTCCGACGGACAGACGTAGGAGCAGGAGCCGCAGCTAATGCAGTCCATCAAGCCGTAGCCCAGGGACGATTCCAATTGACCGGCGCGGATGCGGGTCATCATTTCCAGGGGCAGCAAGCCGACCGGGCAGGCGGTGACGCAGCGGGAGCAGCGGATGCAGGATTTGGCGTCGGAGGCGGCGATTTCTTCCGCCGTCAGGGCCAGGATGCCGCAGGCGCCCTTGACCAACGGGACGTTCGGATGCGGCAGGGCTTCGCCCATCATCGGGCCACCCATGATGTAACGGGCCGTCTGTTCCGGCTGGTGGCCGCAGTAGGCCAGCAAGTCCGTCAAGCGGGTGCCGATGGGCGCTTCCACATTGCGCGGCTCGCCGATGGCCCCGCCGCTGATGGTCACGATACGGCTGATTAAGGGCTTGCCGAAACGGATGGCGTCGCGGATGGCGTAAGCCGTGCCGACGTTGTGCATCAACACGCCCACGTCGGTGGCCCGCCCGCCCGCCGGGACTTCCTTGCCGGTGAGATAGCGGATCAATTGTTTATCCCAGCCCATCGGATAGAGCGACGGCACTTGGGCTATTTCGACCTTGCCGCCGTGGGGCGCGGCGGCTTGGGACATGGCCGCGAGAGCTTCGGGCTTGTTGTCCTCGATGCCGACGATGGCCTTATTACATTGCAGCCCGTGCAGCATGATGAGGATGCCATCGACAATGGCTTCGGCCCGTTCGCGCATCAGCCGGTCGTCGCAGGTCAGATA
>NZ_JBTEKS010000200.1:0-8064 GCF_054333355.1 Methylomagnum sp.
GTAAGCCGGGCGAAAAACGCATCCTACGCCTGGAGTTGATGCTCATCGCCGACGTGGGCCTGCTCGGGATGCCCAACGCGGGCAAGTCCAGCCTGATCCGCGCCGTGTCATCGGCCCGCCCCAAGGTCGCCGATTATCCCTTCACCACCCTGCATCCCAATTTGGGCGTGGTGCGGGTGGACGAGCAGCGCAGCTTCGTCATGGCCGATATTCCCGGCTTGATTGAGGGCGCGGCGGAAGGCGCGGGGCTTGGCATTCAGTTCCTCAAGCATTTGTCCCGCACCAGCCTGTTGCTGCACTTGGTCGATGTCGGCCCTTACGAGACCGACGAGAACCCGGTGACATCGGCCCGCAAGATCATCGGCGAGTTGGAGAAATGGGGCGACGGCATCGACGAGAAGCCCCGCTGGCTCATCCTGAACAAGATCGACATCGTTCCCGAGGAAGAGCTTGAAAGCCACTGCGGTGCCATCGTCGAGGCTCTGAACTGGACCGGGCCGGTGTTTCACATTTCCGCCCTGGCCGGCGAGGGACTCAAGAAGCTCACCTACGCCATCATGGATTTCTTGGAAGCACAGAAGGCCGAGTCACATGCAGAGCAGGACTGATTTCGCCGCCGCCCGCCGCATCGTCGTCAAAATCGGTAGCGCCCTGTTGACCGGCGGCGGTCAGGGCTTGGACACCGCCGCCATCGCGGGCTGGGTGGGCCAGATCGCCGCCATCCGCCAACAAGGCACCGAAATATTGCTGGTCTCGTCCGGTTCGGTGGCCGAGGGCATGTGTCGGCTGGGTTGGAAAATCCGGCCCCATGCCTTGCACGAATTGCAGGCCGCCGCCTCGGTGGGCCAGATGGGGCTAGTGCAGACCTACGAATCCATGTTCCAGAAGCACGGCCTGCACACCGCGCAAATCCTCCTGACCCATGACGATCTCGCCAACCGGGAGCGCTACCTGAACGCCCGTGGCACCTTGCTGACCTTGCTGGAACTGGGCGTGGTGCCGGTCATCAACGAGAACGACACGGTCGCCACCGACGAAATCCGCTTCGGTGATAACGATACCCTGGCCGCGCTGGTGGCGAACCTGCTGGATGCCGACCTGCTCATCATCCTCACCGACCAGAAAGGGCTGTACGAGCGCGACCCGACCCTGGACCCCGGTGCCAAGCTGGTCAGTCAGGCCAGCATCAATGACCCGTCTTTAAGCGAAATGGTCGGCGAAAGCCGCAGCGGACTCGGGCGGGGCGGCATGGTGACGAAGCTTAAGGCCGGGCGCATCGCCTCCCGTTCGGGGGCTGCCACGGTGATCGTGGGTGGTCGGGAAACCGACGTGGTGCCGCGTGTGGTCCAAGGCGAGGATATTGGCACGTTTCTGGTGCCCGACGTTTCCCCGCTGTTGGCCCGGAAACGCTGGCTGGCCGGGCAACTCAAGCCCAAGGGCAAGCTGACGCTGGACGATGGCGCGGTGAAAGTGTTGAAGGAGTCCGGCAAAAGCCTGCTGCCCATCGGCGTGACGGCGGTCGAGGGCGAATTCCGGCGGGGCGACTTGGTGGCCTGCGTGGACGGCGAGGGAAGCGAAGTGGCGCGGGGCTTGGTGAATTACGGCGCGGAGGAAACCCGGCAAATCCTGCGTCAGCCGAGTTCACACATCGAGAAGATTCTGGGCTATGTGGACGAGCCGGAACTCATCCATCGCGATAATCTAGTCTTGGCTTGAAGCTTGGGAGGCAGGCCACCGGCCCGCCTCAGCCAAAGGCGGGCATTCAGGCGGCAGCGTTGGTCTTCAGGAACAGCGCCTTGACGCGGGCGTTGAGGCGGCTCTTGCTGCGCGCGGCCTTGTTCTTGTGGATCAGACCCTTGTTGACGGAAGAGTCGATGATCGGCACCGCCGCACGGAAAGCGGCCTGGGCCTCTTCCAGATTGCCGGCTTCCACCGCCAGGATGACCTTCTTCATGAAGGTGCGGAGGCGGCTGCGCAGGGAAGCGTTATGGAGGCGGTGTTTTTCGGATTGAATGGCGCGTTTTTTCGCGGAAGCAATGTTAGCCAAAGGGGTGGACCTCAATTCCTGGTGGGTTTTACAGAATTGCGTATTTTCTTCGCAATGGCGACGGGCGTCAACCTAAGTTAAGCATTCAGAATCACGCACAAGGCCGCTTAGTTTTATTCCTCATCCCCGCCGATACCAAAACCAACCCATGCCGTCCCCTTATAATCTTTCACTGGTTCGGCATTTTTCCAGCCTATCCCAGTACGTCGCCACTTTATGGTCCGATACGTCCTCATCGTCGTCTGCTGTTTGCTGAGCGGTTTCGCCGCCCTGCCCGCCTCAGCCGCCACGCCATTCATCGGGTTCGAGAGCGGCCCGGTGCGGCCCTTGGCCTTGTCGCCCGATGGCAGCCGCTTATTCGCCGCGAACACGCCCGACAACCGGCTGGAAATCTTCGCCATCACCGCCGAAGGCTTGACCCATCAGGCATCGGTGCCCGTCGGCGACATGCCCCACGCCCTGGCGGTCAGCCCGGATCGTGGCACCGTCTACGCCGCTGTGTTTTTTTCCGGCAACCAGACCACCACCGTCAGCCCGGGCGCGGTGTGCCCCGGCTTCGGAAACGAACCCTGTGTCATCAGCAGCGTCGAGTATTGGGGCGGCGGATTGCCTTGGACCGGGATTTGGACGGGGTGTTGGATGGAGGCGAATCTCCATAGATTGTAGGTCGGCAGTGGTGGGAGTGGGCTTTCAGCCCACGATCCGGCTTGGTTGTCGCGGGCTGAAGCCCGCTCCCACAGACGCCTCGGCTCATATGCCTCAAAAACTCATCGACGCCGTCACCCGCACCTGCCTCGGCATGACCGGATGCAGCATCACGCCCTCCACGGCGGCGGCGCTCTGGGGATAGCGCGACTCGTAGAAATAGGCGATGTCGTTGGCCCTGGAATCGAACAGGTTGAAGCCGTCCACCTCCAGCTTGAACTTCTTGTACTCATATCCCGCGCCCAGGTTGACCAAAGTGGTGTCGCCCATGGTGGCGGTATTGGACTCGTTCAACGGGACGTGGCCGAAGTGCCGCACCCGCGCCGTGGCAAAGAAGTCATAGGGCAGCTTCACCAGCGCCCCCGCGCCGATGACCCGGCCCACCGAGTTGGGGATGTCGTTCTGGTTGCCCGGCACGCCCAGGTATTTCGCCGAGGTGAAGGCGAAGTCGGCATCCAAGGTTAGCCAGTCGGTGGGCTTGTAATAGTTGGTCCACTCCACGCCGTAGCGCTCGCTCTGTCCCGTCGGCTCGGTGGTGCCCGCGTCGCCCACGAACACCAGTTCCGAGTCGGAGTGCAGGTACCAGACCGCCAAGGTGCTGACTAGCCCATCGATGTATTGGGTGCGGATGCCGCCCTCGGCGCCGCGCTGCTTGGATAATCCCCGCACCGGCGACAGGGATTGGCTGAGGTCGAGCGGATTGACCCGCGCCGTCACGCCCCGTGCGTCGTTGGAATGGAAGCCATAACCAAAATTGAGGAATAGCTCGGTGTCCGCCCATGGCCCGAAAATCAAGCCCAGTTTGGGGCTGACCAGGGTGGCGCTGTTGTCGCCGGAGTTCTGGGCATACAGGTGGCTGCGCACATCGAACCAGAAGGTGTCGCTGCGCAGGGCCGCGATGGTGCGGAGCTTGGGCAGCCAATGGGTCTGGTTGCGGACGTATATCCCGAAGCTGGTTTCGTCCACATCGTCCAGGCTGACCGAGCGCAGGAAATTGCGATTCCGCGTGTGGCTGAGTCCCAGGTTGGAAATGCCATCGTGGCGAAGCTGGAAGCCCACCGAGTTATCCATCTCGAAGCCGAACAGATTATGGAACCAGGTCTGCTCGCCGTTGCCGCCCACCATCACCCGGCGCTCCTGCTGCTTGATCTGATCGCCATTCACCGGGTCATCGAGGAAGCCGGTGAAGTTGGAATAGAGGTTCAGATCGTAATACAGGGCGTAGATGTTCAGCTCGTTCTTGTAGTCGTCGCCCCGGCTCCACAGGTTGCCGGACAGGCTGTAGCGGTTGGTCTTGCCGCCGTCGCTGGGGTCCATGGTGCCGTACAGGCCCAGTTGCCCGGACTGGATGGCCGACAGGGGAATCTGGTTGGTGGCGGTCCAGGTTGAACTGTACGCCTTGCCGTTGACGGCGTAGCCCCAGTCCTCGTGGTCCACGGTGTAGCGGACCATGCCGTTGTATTTGTAGGAATTCTCCGGCGTGGCCCACGGCCCGTTGAAATAGTTCACCTCGCCCCCGTACAACAAATCCCCCTCGCCCAATTTGACGGAATGGCCCGCCACGCCCCGGTAATAGTCGTATTCGCCCCCGGTGAACTTGGCGAAACCCCCATCCAGCCGGTGCAGAGTGTGGAACTTGGCGTAACCCGCCGACGAGAAATCGCCCTGGTCGGCGTAATACGGACCCTTGCCGTATTCCACCTTATCGACGAATTCGGGAATGATGCTGTTGAGGTCCAGATAACCCTGGCCGTGGGCGTGGCTGCGCAGGTTCATGGGCACGCCGTCGAAGCTGGCGTTGAAGTCCGTGCCGTGGTCCAGGTTGAAGCCGCGCAGGAAGAACTGGTTGGCCTTGCCGGAGCCGCTGTGCTGGGTCGCCACCGCGCCGGGCACCACCTCCACCAATTCGCCGACACGGGACAAAGGCCGGTATTTGAACTGCGGCTGGCCCACCTCGCCTTGGGAGGCGGAGTCGGCGATGCCGATCAGGTCCGCGCCCCGGCCCTGCACCTCGACGGTGTCCAGCGTCACGGGCGCGTCGGTCATTTCGTCCACGGGCTGGGGATGGGCAAAGGCCGGGCCACTCAGCGCAAACAAGGCGATGCCCGCCAGCCGTCGGAGGGCGGATTCATGGCCGGGGACAGACCTGAGACGGACGCGGGGGGCGAGCGCGATTGGATTTGTTCTTTTCATCGGCGGGGGAATCGGTTGAGTTAGAGCTGTTTCAAATCGAGCATAGGGTGGTGGGAGTGGGCTTTAGCCCACGATCCGCGTGGCTGCCGCGGGCTAAAGCCCACTCCCACAGACCCTGCGACCCGTACACCTGAATTGAAAATGCTCCAAGCATAAGGGAGCGCAAAAAAACCGGACAGGATCGCTCCGGCCCGGCAATGGAACAGACGGAAAATTATGGCTGTTGCGGCGTGGACGGCGGCGGGGAACTGTCCTTTTTCATCCAGTCGGGCCGACCCTGGGGAGGCGTGTTGCCCAGCGGGCCTTCGCTGCCACATCCTATCAAAAACACCAAATACCCTACCAAGCTCAAGGCGGTTAATTGTTTAATTACCAACATGGTGACATCTCTGAAAATAGTTTGTGCCTCGGCGGACTCTTCGCCTTGGCGACAGAAAACTTAATGGCGCTTCGACTCCAAAAATACGGTTTTATGCCTTTTTAAATAGTATTAATTCGACTAGGCATAGCCAAGCCTGCCCTTGGTTATCTGGGCAAGTCAAAAGCCTTTAATACCCTCCCCCCAAAAGGGGGAGGGTTAAAGCGAGGCGACAGACAGCCTATAACCAGCCATTCCAAGCGCCTTATAACCGCGCCAGCTCCACCCCGTTATTCACGGCGGATAAAAGCGTAACGCACAAAACCGTTGCCCGATTTAGAATTTACCTTCCTTCTTATAGTAGGCAAATTCCTCGTCCATCTTAGCTTTGCAATGCTCGAATTCGGCAACCGACTCGGCCACATTGCCAGCTTCGAGCAAGGGAATCGCTTTCTTCATGGTGCTGGAGCCGATTTCCATCGGCATGGTGCTGATTTCCTTGTAGGACGCCAAGGCCAGCTTGCGTCCAATCTTCGCCTGCTCCAGCGCCGCCGCTGTGTCGCTTTTCTGCGCGGCCTCCAGGCCCTTGGTGCAAGCGGCTTGAACTTCCAACAGGTTCACCGGCGGGTTCGCGTAGCGTCCGCCCGCCGACGCCGAGCCAGCGATCAGGGTGAGGGAAAGCGCGCCGAGGATACGGGTCATCGAATGGCCTCTCATGCAAGACTCCTTATATATATTTGGGTTATGTCGAAACTAAAAATCCCGCCGCCGCTGACCCCATTCATACAAAGGAGCAGCCGCCACGGGGGCGCGAATTCAAAGGGGGATAACTTGTTTCAAACTGCGCCGCCGCTTAGTCCAGCAAAACCTGTGCCGCTCTTTTTATAAGCCGCTTAAGCATCATTTTGGCGGGGCCATCTAATGAAACCGCCCGCCTCACTACTTCGCCACATGGGGCTAAGCCATTGAATGATTGGGGTTATGCGGGATTTCAAGAGACATGCCTCATGCTTTTGCCGTACAGAATAAATCAGGCTAAATACCACTTTTTATTTCACCTTCCGCAACCAATTCATACCCGGCCAAAACCGCCCCCACCGAAAAAAGTGTGGCATTTGATGTATGGCGCTAATGATAAATAGCGCAAACATTACCTTTGGTAAAAACGCCGCGATTACCCCATTGAAAATGGTTATTTAATAAGCTGACATTACGTTATTTGACGCGACATATTAGGTTATTTCCCCCGTCCCCTCCCCCATGAAAAATATTCACCCATTTGTTTTTAAAGGACTTTCTGTCCTGGCACGATGCTTGACCCTGCATATCGCCTAACCCCGTCCGTGTCGACGCCAACCGATAGCCAACCCCATTAGTCCGCCATGCTTCGTCCCACCCTAAACGCTCCGTGTTTTCCCGCCGTCTGGCTGGCGGGTGGGCTGGCGTGGGCGTTCTCGCTGGCGGCGCAGGCACAGCCCGCCACGGCGCCGACTCATCCGGCCATTGAGGGCTTGACCGACGTGAAAAGCCTCGATGTCACGGCGGAATCCGGCACGCTCCACGCCCTGCTGGTGGGTGATTTCACTCAGCGCCAACGGGTCGCGGTGGCCTATGTGTATTCCACCGATGGCGGGCGCAGTTGGAGCCGCCCCGCCTTCGTGGCCCCCGAGGACGCGCCGCCCGCCATTTCCCGCCGGGGCAACGATGCCCGGCTGGCGGTGCGGGGCCGGACCATCGTGGCGGCATGGCAGGCGAAGTCCGGGCTGCCCGGCACCGGACCCATCGCCATCGCCGTCTCCGCCGACGGCGGCAAGACTTGGCGACCGGGCGCCAATCCCGCCGTGGGGGATTCGACGCACAACCAAAGCCAGATCGCCGTCGCGCTGGATCATGCCGGGCATGTCCACTTGGCTTGGCTGGACGACCGCGAGGAAAATGGCAACACCCAGGGACTCCGCCACGCGAAGTCCACCAACGGCGGTCGCCACTGGCAGCCGGAAACCACCGTGGACGCCACCACCTGCACTTGCTGCTGGACCCGGCTCACCAGCCTGCCCGACCACAGCCTCCTGCTGCTGTACCGGGACGACGCCCCGCACGACATGCGGCTGGCGGGCCTCGGGCACGGTCAGGACCAGTGGCGGGATAGGGGGGCGGTGGGCCAGTTTGGCTGGGACTTTATGGGCTGTCCCCATTGCGGCGGCGGCCTGGCCGTCACCGGCGCCGGGCGCGGGGCGGTGCTGCACAGCGCGGTCTGGACCGGCCAGGACCAGGTCGCCGGCCTTTATTACCTGCGATCCACGGACAGCGGCGCGCATTGGTCCGATCCCATGAAAGTCGCGGGCGACCAGGCCCGCGAAAGCGACATCGCCGCCCAACCGGACGGCGCCGTGGGCTTGGCCTTCATCCCTGGCCGCACCGCCGAAGCCGCCGTGCATTTCCAGGTGTCGCGGGATGCGGGCCGGCATTGGTCCACGCCCACGCCGCTGGCCGCGCCGGGGACCAGGGTCGATCACCCCCGCGTGGCGGCGACCTCCCAGGGCTTCCGGGTGTTCTGGACCGAGGCCCGCCAAGGCGGCGGCAAGACCTGGGCGATGGCCGCGCCTTCCATTTGATTCGTAATTACGACGAGAGCATGAGAGCAAAAAGCCGGTTTTCTTCTCGTTCCCACGCGCCGCACGGGAACACATTTATTGGAGCGCCCGTCACGAGCGCGGCCAGCCGCCGTTGGTTGAGTTCAGCCAGCCGCCGTTCGCTGAGC
>NZ_JBTEKS010000201.1:0-8042 GCF_054333355.1 Methylomagnum sp.
CGACCAGCGGGCCGGATCGTGGGCTGAAGCCCACTCCCACGGACACCGGCATCGCCATCATCGGCCTGAGCGGGCGTTATCCCCAGTCCGACGATCTGGATGCGCTCTGGGAGAATCTGAAAACTGGCCGGAACTGCATCACCGAAGTCCCCCCGGAACGCTGGGACGCCAGCCGGTTCTACGACCCGGAGAAGGGCAAGCTGGGCAAGAGTTGCAGCAAGTGGGGCGGCTTCATCCGCGATGTGGATAAGTTCGACCCGCTGCTCTTCAACATCCCCCCGGTGGAAGCCCGAACCATGGACCCCCAGGAGCGGCTGTTCCTGGAAACGGCCTGGCAGACTTTCGAGAACGCGGGCTATCCTCGGGCGCGGCTGCGGCAACTCCAGGATGAACACGGGTTGGGCATCGGCGTGTTCGTGGGGGCCATGGCGTCCCAATATTCCTACGTCCATCCCGATCACGACACGGGCGCCCTGTACTCCATGATCCACCACTGGACCATCGCCAACCGGACCTCTTATTTCTTCGACTTGCGGGGGCCGAGCTTCGTGGTGGATACGGCTTGTTCTTCGTCCTTGCTGGCCTTGCACATGGCCTGCGAAAGCATCCGCCGGGGCGAGTCGCTGATGGCGGTGGCGGGCGGGGTCAACCTGCTGCTGCATCCCAGCAAGTACCTGGGACTCAACCAAATCGGCGTGCTGGGTAGCCAGCCCCGCAGCCGTAGTTTGGGGCTGTCCGATGGCTATGTGCCCGGCGAAGGCGTGGGCGCGGTGCTGCTCAAGCCCTTGGCCCTGGCCGAACGCGATGGGGACCGCATCCTGGGCGTGATCCGGGGCAGCTTCGCCAACCACGGCGGGGCGACCAATGGCTTCGGCGTGCCCAACCCGAAGGCGCAGGCCGACTTGATCGTCCGCGCCTTGCGGAACGCCGGGGTGGACCCCCGCACCCTCGGCTATGTGGAAGTCGCCGCCAATGGCTCGCCGGTGGGCGACGCCATCGAAATCGACGCGCTGAACCGGGCCTTCCAACAGTTCACCGACGAGCGGCGGTTCTGCGCCATCGGCTCGGTGAAGGCCAACATCGGCCATCTGGAACCCGCTTCCGGCATTTCCCAGTTGACCAAGGTGCTGCTGCAATTGCGGCATGGCAAGCTGGTTCCCAGCATCAACGCCGAACCGGCCAACCCGGATGTGAACCTAGCGGATTCGCCCTTCTACCTGCCCCAACAAACCGGCGAATGGCCCCGCCGCGTGCTGCGGGAAAACGGCGCGGAGGTGGCCTACCCGCGCCGCGCCGCCATCAATTCCTTCGGCATCGGCGGCACCAATGTTCAGTTGATTGTCGAGGAATACCCGGCCTCCGCCCCGGCTGCGGAAGACAGCCCCACCGCGACGGGAAATGTCCTGTGCTTTCCGCTGTCGGCCCGCGATTCGTCCGCCCTGCGGCGACAGGTGGCCGGACTGCGGGCCTATCTGGGCAAGATTGAGAATGTCTCCCTGGACCGGCTGGCCGGGACGCTGCAATCCCACCGCGAGCCGCTGGCGGAACGCCTCGCCATCCTGGCCCGCACCGAAGCCGGATTGCGCCAAGCCCTGGATGATTATCTGGCCGGGTTCAACGATCCCGCCGCCTACACCTTGTACGCGGGACGCCGGGAATTGCATCCCGCTGCTTATGATCCCCTCGCCGCCCCGGACCTCCCGGCCCGGCTTGAAGCGCTGGTGGACGCCGGGGATTGGGAGCGGATCGCGGCCCTGTGGGTGCGGGGGGCCAACGTGCCCTGGCCGCAGACCGGAACGGGGACACCGCTGGAATTGCCGACCTATCCCTTCGAGCGGCGGGTGTGCTGGTTTGCCGAGTCGGCGCTCACAATTCCTAAGCCCGCCCCGGAAGATTTTCAAATCGGTGATAGGGGCGAATTTATTCGCCCCCTGGGGAATGATACGGGGCGAATGAATGCGCCCCTACAAGCTCAGCCGGCGACTAAAACCAAGAACACACTAGAAAGCCTGACCCATGTCGTCGCCGAATTGCTGGAACTGGAACCCGCCAAGCTGGACCCGGCGGAGCCGCTGCTGAGCTACGGCATCGACTCCATTGTCTTGATGCGGATCAGGAATCGCCTCAAGGAAAGCCACGGCTTCGACCTCAATCCCGCCCGCATGGCCGAGTTGAACACCCTGCAACGGCTGGCGGAAGCGCTGGCGGCGGCGGGCGGCGATGCCGCATCCACAACCGTCTCCACTAAGTTGCGGGACATCCGCCTGCCCCTGGATGGCGAACCGGAAGCCCCCCGCACCGAGTCCGAAATCGAGCGCCTGATTGCCGAACTGGTGGGCAAAGGCATCGCGCTGGATGCGCCCGGCGGCGAACTGCGCTTGCGGGGCGCCGAGTCGACCTTGGACACGGCTACCCTCGCGGCGGTATCCGGGGCCAAGGGAACGCTGGCCCGTTATCTGGCGGGCCGGTCATTCCAACCCCTGTCCGCCTGCCAGAAGCGCTATTGGACGCTGTCCCTGTTGCAGACGCAGAAGTCGGCCTACATCAACCCCATGTCCATCCACCTCACGGGCGAGTTGGACGTGGCCGCGCTGGACCAAACCTTGCGTCTCGCCATGGACCGCAACGAGGTATTGCGGGCGGTGTATCCGTCCCTGCACCGCCAGCCCGTACAGGTCATCGCGCCGACGCCCTGGCGGGGCGACATCCCGGTGGAGGATTTTTCCGCGCTGCCGGAAGCGGAAGCCCGCATCCGTTTGGACTACCTCATGACCGAGGAAAGCACCACGCCCATCAATCCTAAGACCGGCCCCAATGTGCGCTTGCGCCTAGTCCGCTTGGCCGCGCACGAGCATGTGTTACTCATCACGGCCCATCATGTGCTGTTCGATGGCTACGCTTTCGAGCCCTTCCTGCGGCAGGTGTTCGAGGACTACGAGGCCCTCCGCGCCGGGCAACAACCCAGCCGCCGGGAGATTGCCCAGTATGTGGAATTCACCCTGGAGGAAGGCCAGCGCCGCGCCAAACTGGCGGACCAGCGCGGCTATTGGCGGGCGGTGCTGCGCGACGCCCCCGGCATCACGCCCCTGCCCCTGGACCGCCCGCGCCCGGTGGCGAACAGCTTTGCCGGGGATTCCATCGTGCGGGTGATTGACGCCCGCCCGGTCGAGGCATTGAAAGGCTGGCTGAGCCGCCGCCCCGCGTCTTTGTTCGTCGGCCTGTTGGCGGTGTTCGCCGTGGTGATGGGGCGCTGGACCGGCGAGCGGCGCTGGGTGGTCGGCACCACGGTGCAGAACCGCGACCGGCGCGACTTCGAGGACGTGATCGGCGACTTCACCAACTTCATCCCGCTGGTGATGGCGGTGGAACCGGGGCAGCGCTTCGAGGACGTGCTGGGACGCACCAAGCATACGGTGGAGCAAGCGTTGATTCATAAGGCGCTGTCCTTCGACGAGATGATTCCCATGGCCCCACGCGGCCCCGCCAACGTGAACCCCATCTACAACATCCACGTCAACCACCTGCCGCCGCACCGCCCGGCGCGGATCAACGACCGGCTCAGCGCCGAGTTCTACAACAACCGCGCCCTCAACCGTAGCGCCATGCTGGACCTGCGCTTCGAATGGTTCGAGGCGCCCGACGGCTTCCACGTCATCTGCGAGTACAACACCGATCTGTTCGAGCGGACCCGCATCGAACGGCTGCTGGGCCTGTTTGAAACAACCCTGGCGGAATTGGCCGCGAATCCGGCGGCGTCCATGGAAGCGGCCCGCGATAACCCGGTGCCACTGACGACGCGGCCCGCCTCGGACCAGCCGACCCAGCCGACCCGCTCGCCGCAATCCATCATGGCCGAGTTGCGGACGGTGTACGCGGAATTGCTGTCCATCGACCTGGAGCGGGTGGGCGATGACGACAGCTTCCTGGCACTGGGCGGGAATTCCATGCTGGCGGTGCAACTGGTGACGGAGATCGAGGAGCGTTTCGTGCCCATCACGGCGGCGGACATCTTCGAGCATTCCAGCGTCCGGCAGATGGCGGGACTGATCGCCGAACGGCTCGGCCTCGCCCGGACCCCGCCGGAAGCGCCGCCACCACGGGAAGCCGCCCCGCCGCTGACCGCTGAGCCGAACCGCCAGGAAACCTTCTACCGGCTGCGCCGATTGAACAAGGCAGGATAAGCATGAACAAGGCCGACATCGCCATCATCGGCATGGCTTGCCGCTTTCCCGGCACCGACAGTCCCGACGCTTTCTGGCAGAACCTCTGGGAGGGCGTGAGCGCCATCCGGGAAGTGCCCGCCGACCGGTGGGACGCGGCCAGCTTCTACGCCACCGACCTCACCGCGCCCGGCAAGGCCGTGTCGAAATGGGGCGGTTTCCTGGACGGGGTGGGCGGCTTCGATCACCGTTTCTTCAACATCCCCGCCGTCGAGGCCAAACAGATGGACCCCCAGCAGCGCTTGCTGTTGGAAGAGGCGTGGCACTGCCTGGAGGACGCCGCCGTCCCTTTGCCTGAGTTGCAGGCCAAGGCGACCGGCGTCTACGTGGGCGTGATGGCGACCGATTACCAACAACTGGCCGCGCCGCGCCTGGAGCAAACCAGCCATTACTCCTGCCTGGGCAATTATTCCGCCCTGCTCGCCAACCGGCTTTCCCATTTCCTGCGGTTGCGCGGCGAAAGCCTTGCCATCGACACCGCTTGTTCGGCGTCGCTGGTGGCCCTGCACACGGCCTGCCGCGCCCTGCGGGAGGGAAGCCAAAATTATGCCTTCGTGGCGGGCTGCAACCTGATTTTGCACCCTTGGAAAACCCTGTCCTTCTCCAAAGCCGGGATGCTCAGCCCGGAAGGCCGCTGCAAGACCTTCGACCAGGGTGCCGACGGCTATGTGGCGGGGGAAGGCGTGGCGGTGATCCTGCTGCAACCGCTGGCGGACGCCCTCCGCGACGGCCACCGCATCCTCGGCGTGGTGAAGGGCACGGCGGTGAACCACAATGCCGGGGCCGCCCACATCACCGCGCCCAGTCTCGCCGCTCAGCAAGCCGCCATCACCGCCGCCGCCCAGGAAGCCGGTATTGGGCTGAACCACATCAGCTATCTGGAAGCCCACGGCACCGGCACGTCTTTGGGCGACCCCATCGAAGTGGAAGCCCTGGCGCGGGCCTTCCAATCCCAGGGCGCGGCCCCGCAAGGCTGCGGCATTGGCTCGGTGAAAACCAATATCGGTCATCTGGAAGCCGCTTCGGGCCTCGCCGGGCTGATTAAAGTCCTGTTGATGATGCGGGCGCGGGCCATCCCGCCAACCCTTAATGTCGAAACCCTCAACCCGCTGATTCCCTTCGAGGCCACGCCGTTCCGGGTCTGCCGGGAGCGGGGACCGTGGGAGGGACCGGAACCGCTGTGCGCGGGCGTCAGTTCGTTCGGTTTCGGCGGGGTCAACGCCCACGCCATTTTGCAGAGCTATTCGCCGCCCGTTCCACAAGCGCAGGCCGAGCCGCTGGACTATCCCCTGCCCTTCCTGCTGTCGGCTCGGACCCAAGACAGCCTCGCCGCGCTGCGGGCCGACTGGCTGCGCTTCACCGCAAGTCCAGATTTCTCCGCGCTGGACACCCGCGATATTTGCCGGACCCTCATCACGGGCCGACAGAGCTTCGAAGTCCGGCAAGGCGGATTCGTCCGAAACCAGGACGACATCCTGGCCCTGCTGCGCGACTGGCCGTCGGCACCGGAATCCAGCCCCATGCGGCCCGGCGCGTGGGCGTTGGCTTTCGGGGACAAGATGCCCGGCCTGGACTTGGCCCAGGATGCCGACAGCGTCTCCGGGCCGGGACCGTTCTCCGTTTGGCGGGAGTCCATGGTCACGGGTCACAAGGCGTTGCGGGCCGCGCTGGCGCAAGGCCCGGTGGCGGAATCCCGACTCGCCAAGGCCAACCGGCTGGTGGCGCAATGGGCCTTCTACCAGTTTGTGCGGGATGGCGGCTTCCGGCCCGCGCTGTTGGCGGGCCGGGGCACGGGCTTCCTTACCAGCGTGGTGGGCGCGGGGTCGCTGTCTTTGGAAGCGGCCCTGGCCTTCCTATTGCGGCGCGACCACGACAGCCCGCAACGCTTGAAGCGCCCGGTCCTGCCATTCTTCGATCCGGTGGCCGGAACCCTCCGCCGCCCGCTGCGGGTGGATGCAGATTACCTTAGGGAACTGGCCGCAACCGCCCAAGTTGATGAGGCCATCGACCGGCATTGCCGCGACAAAGCCCTGGCCCTGTGGCAACACCAACGGACCTTCAAAAGCTATCTGGATCAGTGGCACGAGGCGCTGCACAAGGTCGGTTCTTCCGTGAGCGCCCTGCTGACGGACGAGGCGGAGAGCCACCCGCGCTTGCTGCGGGTGGTGGTCATCGCCAGTTGTCTGCGACGGCTGGGGGATAAATGGGACTTGCGGACCGGGGCCGAACGGCTGGCCGCGCCCGTCGCCGAGTTGGTGGATTGGGTGGCCGACGATGCCCTGAGCAAGGATGAGGCGCTCTTGTGGTTGAGCGGCGGGCCGGTTGATTTGGACCGCCTCGCCGCCGCCATGGAAGCCGCCAAGCACAAGCTGACCCGCCCCGGCCCCTTGCTAGCGGCCCGCAACACCGGCTTGACGGAAATCGCCGACGTGGCCGATTGGCTGCGGCGGGGAGAGGCGCTGTCCGAGGTGGAAATACCCGCCGCCTATCCCGCCCTGCTGGCTATCGGTGAGGACGCGCCGACCTGTCGGGACGCCAACCTGCTGGCCCTGCCCCGCCTCGCCGATGAGGATATTGAACAAGCCCTCATGAATTTATGGCGGCGCGGCGTCGATTTGGATTGGGCGAAAATCGTCCCGCCCGAGCCGCACACCCCGCTGAGCCTGCCGAAATATGCCTTCCAGCGGGAGCATTTCTGGCTGGATGAACCGCAGGTGTCGGCACGCCCAACCGCGCCGGAGGCGGAATCCATCGGCGGCATCAGTTTTCTCGAACCCGTCTGGGTCCGGGACGACGCGCCCGAACCGCCCGCCGGGCCGGACGCGGCGTTGCGGCTGATTTTCGCGGACAGCGCGGGCCTGCATGAAGCCTTGGCGCGGCGGCTGCGGGCCGCTGGCGTCGCGCCCGTGACCATTCTGCCGGGGGCCGAATTCGGGCGGATCGACGCTCACACCTACGCCTTCAATCCCGCCGACGCCGCCGATTACGAGCGCCTTCTGGCCGACTTGAAGGCGGACGGTCGGCTGGTCGGCATGGTCATCGTCCATTATTTGGCGACGGGCGGCTTGTCATCCCCGCTGTTGGGGCATCGTGGGAGTGGGCTTCAGCCCACGACAGATGGCCCGGATCGTGGGCTAAAGCCCACTCCCACCGTGAATATTCTCACCGCCAATGATCTGGAGGCGATTCAGGAACGCGGCGTCATCGCCTGCTTCCTGTTGGCGAAAGCCCTGGCCCGCTATTCGGCGGGGGTGAATTGGCGGCTGTTGGCGGTGACGCGGGACGCTTGGGCGGTGCGGGAGGATGACCGCGCCTTGGGGTTCGCCCACAGCGGCCTCGCGGCCTTGTTGGGCGTGGTGGCCGAGGAAAATCGCCGGGTCGCGGCGGTCGCCGTGGACTTGGCCGAAGAGGCTTCCCCCGACGAAGCCGCCCGCTTACTGATGCTGGAGGAGCGGGACTCGAGGGAAAGCTGCCGGGTCGTGGCATATCGCGACGGCGAATGCTACCGGCGGACGCTGCGCCCGCTGTCCGGCCTCGCGGGCCAAGCGCCGATGTTGAAGCGGAACGGCGTCTATCTCTTGGCCGGGGGGCTGGGGGCGCTGGGGTTCCGCATCGGCAGCCTGCTTGCCCAGCGCGGCGAAGCGACCTTGATTCTGGTCGGGCGCTCGCCGCTGGATGCCGGGAAAGAAGCCAAGCTCCGGCGCTTGAACGAGTTGGGGGCGGAAGTGGCCTACTTCCCCGCCGACGTGGGCGACGTGGCGCAAATGGCGGCGGTGCTGAACCTGGTGCGGGCCGAATATGGCCGTTTGGATGGCGTAATTC
>NZ_JBTEKS010000202.1:0-8018 GCF_054333355.1 Methylomagnum sp.
GTCGCGGCTGGAAACCGCCCCCACCCACAGGCAACGCTCTATTCATCCTGCGGCACTCCGGCGCGAGCCGGGCAAACGCCAACCCTCCCCTATAATCGGCTCATCCCCCCCTCAGCGGAGAACCGCACCATGATCCAAAAACCCTACTTCCTATTCCTGGGCGACGCGCCGGACCAACTGGCCGCGAAGACCGCCGACGGCGTGGCCTACTGGCGCCGGGATGATTGCGTCGGCCAATGGCGGCTACCAGGCTGTCAGGCCGATGTGGGACTGCCGGACCTAACCGTGGCGGACGCGGTGGCGCAAGGCGCCAAAACCCTCATCGTCGGCGTCGCCAACCGGGGCGGGCAAGTGTCCGAAGGCTGGGTTCGGGGTTTGCGACTGGCCCTGGAAAGCGGACTGGACATCGCCAACGGTCTGCACCACCGGCTGACGGGCATCCCTGAACTGGCCGACACGGCGGCGCGGCTGGGCCGACGACTCATCGACGTGCGCCATCCGGGGGGCCGCATCGAGGTCGGCACGGGCCGGAAGCGCACCGGGAAACGGCTCCTGACCGTCGGCACGGACTGCTCCACCGGCAAGATGTACACCGCCCTCGCGCTGGAGCGGGAGATGCGGGCGCGGGGCATGAAGGCGGATTTCCGCGCCACCGGCCAAACCGGCATCCTCATCGCCGGGTCCGGGGTGTGCGTGGACGCCGTGGTGGCCGACTTCATTTCCGGCGCCGTCGAAGCCCTGGCACCCGACCACGACGCCGATCATTGGGATTTGATCGAGGGCCAAGGCTCGCTGTTCCATCCCTCCTTCGCCGGGGTCAGCCTGGGGCTATTGCACGGTGCCCAGCCCGACGCCCTGGTGATGTGCCATGAACCCACCCGCCCCCACATGCGCGGCGTGCCCGGCTACGCCTTGCCCAGCTTGGCCGAGTGCATCGCCACCAACGAAGACGCCGCCCGCCTGACCAACCCCGCCGCCCGCTGCATTGGTCTCAGCATCAACACGTCGAGGCTGCCCGACGCCGAGGCCGGGCGCTTGCTGCGCGACACCGAATCCCGGTTGGGCCTGCCCTGCGTGGACGCCGTCCGCACCGGCGTGGCCGCGCTGGTCGATCAACTCGTGGGCTGAACCATGCGCGACATCCAGCTACGCCAAGAGGCCTGGCCGTTGCGCGGGGTGTTCCGCATCGCCCGTGGCGCGTCCACCGAAATCACCGTGGTGGTGGTGGAAATCCGCGAGGGCGAGGCCGTGGGGCGCGGCGAATGCCGCCCTTATCCCCGTTATGGCGAAAGCCCGGCCAGCGTCATCGCCGCGATTGAAGCCATCAAACCAGCGCTGGCGGCGGGATTGGAGCGGGAAGAACTGTTGTCCCGCCTGCCGCCGGGCGCGGCCCGGAACGCCATCGACTGCGCCCTGTGGGACTTGGCCGCCAAGCGGTCGGGCCAGCCAGTCTGGCAATTGGCCGGTCTGCCGCCGCCGGAGCCTTTGACCACCGCCTACACCCTGAGCGTCGACGCGCCCGACATGCTGGCGGAAACCGCCGCCGCCGAGGCGGGACGCCCCTTGCTCAAGCTGAAATTGGCGGGCGCGGGCGACCTTGACCGGGTGGCGGCGGTGCGTGCCCATGCGCCCGGATCCCGGCTGATCGTCGATGCCAATGAAGCCTGGAGCCGCGCCGATTACGAAAACTTGGTGCCGGAATTGGCCCGGCTCGGTGTGGAATTGATCGAGCAGCCCTTCCCCGCCGGGTCCGACGCCTGTCTGGCGGAGTTGCCCAGGCCGGTGCCGGTCTGCGCCGACGAATCCTGCCACGCCGCCGACAGCCTCGCCGCCTTGGTCGGGCTGTACGACGCGGTCAACCTCAAGCTGGACAAGACCGGCGGGCTGACGGAAGCGCTACGGATGAAAGCCTTGGCACAGGCGCGGGGGTTCCGGCTTATGGTGGGTTGTATGGTGGGCACGTCCCTCGCCATGGCACCAGCGGTGCTGTTGGCGCAGGGGGCCGACACTGTGGATTTGGATGGGCCGCTGTTGCTGGCGAAGGATCGGGAGCCGGGATTGCGCTTCGAGGGTAGCCAGATTTATCCGCCGGACGGGGCGGTGTGGGGCTAGCGGATTATTTCTTAGGATGGTGGGGGAGCGGACGGGGCAGGACACCGTCCGCTGTAGGGCAAGACGGCGGCCTTAATTAGCTGGCGGCGCTCTCGGATTCGGCGGGCGCCTCTTCGCTAGCGGCCTCGGCGGCGGGGGCTTCGCCTTCCGCTGCCGGCACCTCGGACGCGGCTTCCTCGGCGACGGGTTCGCTTTCCGTTACCGGCGCTTCGGCCTCGGCTTCCTCGGCGGCGGGTTCGCTCTCCGCCGCCGCAGGTGCGGACTCGGCTACCGGAGCGGCTTTTTTTCCGCCCTTGGGCAGAAAGGCGAAGACCACGAGCGCGGCGACTATACCCAAAACCGCGATGTTGTCTCCCACCACGCTGCCACCCTCGGCAGCGAATGCCAAGCTGGGTCCGACCGCCAAAGCCACCGACAGGCCGACCCGATTTAGCTGATTCTGCAATTTCATGGATTCCCTCTCTCTATTTGTTTTGTTGATGTTGTGACCGGCACCCGAAATGCCGGGCACCCGCCTTAGTTTCGCGTGCAATCGCGAGGCTGTCCACCATTCGGAGCAATAAGATAGGGTGGCAAACCCGAGGGATGGATTGGGGATGAATGCGGGAGGGGGATGGTTGGAATGGAGCTTTCCATCCCGGAACTGGCGGGTCGGAGATCAACCCGCCGTGCTGTGCAGCCGCCAGCCCCGCCCCGTGGCGTCACCACGGAGGGCGGGGCTGGCGTTTCCGCGTCGCCCTTATTTGGGCTTGCGGGTCGTGGTGCGGCGCCGGGCGGGCTTGGGCTTGGCGGCGGGCGGCGCTTTAACCGCCGGAGCGGGTTCCTCGACCGGAGCCTCAGCGACGGCTTCCGCCGGAGCCGCCTCGACGACGGGCGCGGACTCCGCGACCGGGGCAGCGGCTTCAGCAGGAGCCGCTTCCTCGGCGGGCGCGGACACTTCCGCGACCGGAGCCGGTTCTTCCACGGAAGCCGCCACCTCGACGGGAGCGGACTGTTCCACGACCGGAGCCGGTTCTGCGGCGGGCGCGGACTCTTCCACCGGCGCGGCGGATTCCGCCGCCGCCGTGACGACTTCAGCAGCGGCCTCAGCGCCCGCATAGCCATAAATCACCGGCTCCACCGGCGCGGGAACCACTTCGGCATAACCGTAGACCTTGGGCGGCTCGATCACTTCGGCATACCCATAGGATTTCGGAGCAGGCTCCTTGGCGGCGGCGGCGACCACCGGGGCGGCTTCCGTCACCGCCGCCGTCGCCATCTCGGCGGGTTTAGCGGCCACGGAGGGCTTGCCCGGCGCAGAGGGGAGCTTCGAGGCAATCGCCGAAATGGCGGCGATCAGCGACTTGATGTTGTTGCCTGTCACAACCAGGAACAGTGCGCCTATCGCCAGGATCAAGAAGAAGAAATCGCCCGCCCGGCTCGGCTCTTTCTCAGCCGCCTGGGCGGAACGGGCCAATTTGCCCCTGGCCGACTTGGCCATGGGCTTCGCCGCCGGGGCTTGCGGTTTCGCCTCGGGCGCCGCCACCGGGGCCGTGGCGGCGACCTTGACCGGCGCGGCGGCGGGCTTGGCCGCTTCCGGTGCCGCGATAATCACCGACGGCTTGAAGTCGGCTGCCGGATAAGCCGTGGTTTCGGCAGCCCAGGCCCAAGCCGACCCCGCCGACAGGACCGCGCACAAGCCAGCCCGATAAAGAGTTTTCTGTAAATGCATGGACTCCCTCTCTCGTAATTTGTAGTTTGTGTTGATGTTGACTCAGAACCCGGAATCGCCAGGCCGTGGGCTTAGTTTCGCGTGCATCGGCGCGACTGTCCACCCATGAGGGCGGGACACGCCACCGCGACCTTGGCTCTGAAACGGGCGGAATACTCGCCCTCCGGCGACGGATTGCTCGTCCGGGCAATCATCCAAAAACGCTCGGCCAAGCGACCGGGGGCGTTGCCTTATTATCGCCTATTGAGCCTCCGTAAATGGAGCTTAACCAACATCAAATTGGCGCCAATTTGATGGACGCGAAAAAATCCGCGCACCAGCGGTCCCGATATGAAACCACCGGCCTTCAAGCGAATGGCAGGGCAATCGCGCTATGCCGGGAGCCACTGTTTTTCCCCTCTCGCCTCTGGGAAGAGGGTGAGGGTGTCCAATCCAGGGATTTTTGCCTTCCAACCGCCTCCGCGAGATCGGCGTTTCGGTCTTTCGAGGAAGAAATCCTGTTTTGGTACCCTCACCCCCGCCCTCTCCCAGAGGCGAGAGGGAGAAAAATCACATAGCGCGATTGCCCTGAAGCGAAGGGCGGCGTCCCGCTCATCGCGTGAGCTTGTACCAAATCAAGCCAATCCACTCGTGGAAGGCGTAGTAACTGCTGGCGAGCGCCCGGGCATTGGGAATGAAGTCGAATAGCCGACTCCCGCCTTCGGGTTGATAGCCCGTCCCGGCGGGCACCACGACCAGTCCCGCCCGCTCAAACTCCCGGATGGCGCGGGGCAGATGCCAGACGTGGCTCACCAGATAAATGCGCCGGACGCCCGCCGCATTCAGCAATTCGGCGGAAAACCGGGCGTTCTCGCGGGTATTGCCGGAGCGGTCCTCCATCCAGGTCACGGGCACCCCGAATTCGCTTTCCAACGCGGCCCGCATCAGCCGCCCTTCCGGCTCGTCGCCCTCCGGTGCCCCGCCCGTGACCAGGATGGGCTTGCCGATTTTGCGGTGCAGCCAAGCGCCGTAGCGCACCCGCTCCAGCGTGCGCGAATTCAAGGTGGCGCCCCCGCCGTACTCCACGGACTCCGGGTATAGCCCGCCGCCCAGAATAACGATGGCCTCGGCTTCCTGGCCGGACATGGGCGCGTAGGGAATTTCCAGTGTCGCCAGCAGACGCTGCGCCACGAACGGCGTGCAGAGCAGCCACAAGCCCAGCAGCGCGAGGCCCGTCATGGCGCGTCCCAAGCGGGGATGGCGGCGGAGTTGCCCATAGCCGACGGCGCCCAGCAGCAGCAAATTGAGGGGCGGCAACAGCAGCGCGGCCACCAGGTTTGTAACGAGCCAACTCCAATGCATCGGGGCATTCCAAACCGTTATGGCAAGTTGTCGAACAAGGGCCGGAATCGCCGGGCCGCGTCCGCCGGATCATCTTCCCCGAACACGCCCTCAATGACCGCCAACAGACCGGCCCCCGCCGCCAGCAATGCGCCACCATTGGCCGGGGTGATTCCGCCGATGGCGACGATGGGCACGGCCAGGCGTTGTTTGGCGGCGGCGAGGCTTTCGAGTCGGGCGCACGGGGCGCTGGGCTTGGTGCGGGAGGGGAAGAACCGGCCAAAGGCCACATAACTCGCGCCCGCCGCCACGGCCAGTTCGGCTTGGTCCACCGAGTCGTAACAGGACACGCCGACGATGGCGTCCGGGCCGAGCAGGCGCTTGGCTTCGGCGAGGCCGACATCGTCCCGGCCCAGATGCACGCCGTCGGCGCCGACCTGTCCGGCGAGTTCCACGTCGTCGTTGATGATGAGCGGCACGCGGCCCGCCCGGCACACGGCCAGCAGCCGCGCCGCCTCGTCCAAGGGATCGGCGGCGGACTTGGCCCGGTACTGGATCGCCGTCGCGCCGCCCCGGATGGCCGACGCCACCGCCAGGGCCAGGGCGGCGGCATCCGGGTAGCCTTCGCGGGTGATGGCGTAGAGTCCACGGGCGGGAAATGGTAAACGAGGGTTCACGGTCATGGTGGTCATTAAAGGCTCGTTCAAGATTTTGCCTGATTAGGGGCCATAGGATGGGTGGCGCTTCGCGGAACCCATCATGCCGCCCAGCCCCGGAGCGATGGGTTCCGCTGCGCTGCGCCCATCCTAATATGTCGAGTGGCGGCATGGCTCGCCATAGGCGCGCTTACCCCACGACAATTGGAATCCGCTCTCCGGGAATCGGAAACCGCGCACGCTGATAAAATGCCGCGACGCATTCTTACCCTTGGACCATGAGCGCTTATTCATCCCTTATCAACGCATGGCTGGACGCCGTCGGCGGCGGCGCCGCGCTGGCGGCGCTGGCGGATATTAGCGGAAGCGGCGCCGTCTACGCCATCGACGCGGAGGGCCGCATCCTGCTGTGGAGCCGGGGGGCGGAACAACTGCTGGGCATCCCGGCGGAGTCCGCCCTGGGCCGTCCCGCCACCAGCGCCATCGTCTGCCGCGAATGCGACGGACTGGCCACCCTGATGGAGCGGGGCCGGCTCGACGACGAACCCACCGAAGTGGAGCGGGCCGACGGCTCCACCCTCCGGGCCACCCGCTCGGCCAGGGCGTTCTTCACCGCCAGCGGCGCCTTCGCGGGGGCCATCGGCATTCTGCGGCCCGAACCGGAAACCGCCGAAGAATCGGGCGCGGTGGGCGAGCGCACCGAAGTCTTTCACGGCATCATCACCCGCGACATCGCCATGAAGCAGGCGCTGCAAATCGTCCGCAACGTCGCGGCCACCGACGCGACGGTGCTGGTCCGGGGCGAATCGGGCACCGGCAAGGAACTGGTGGCCCGCGCCCTGCACGAGGAAAGCCCGCGCCGCAACCGCCCGTTCCTCGCCATCAATTGCGCGGCCCTGAGTCCCAGCCTGCTGGAAAGCGAACTGTTCGGCCATGTGCGGGGCGCCTTCACCGGGGCGTTGAAGGACCACGCGGGCCTGTTCAAACGCGCCGACGGCGGTATCCTGTTCTTGGACGAGGTGGCGGAATTGCCCTTGGAGCTTCAAGCCAAGCTGCTCCGGGCGTTGCAGGAACGGACCTTCATTCCGGTGGGCGGCGACCGGCCCATCCGGGTGGATGTGCGCATCGTCGCCGCCACGCACCGATCCTTGCGGGAGGCGGTCAAGGAGGGACGGTTCCGGGAAGACCTCATGTATCGCCTGCGGGTGGTGCCCATCTTCATCCCGCCCCTCCGCGCCCGGCGCGACGACGTTGAGTTGCTGCTGCGGCATTGCATCGACCGGCACAACCGCAAGGGTGCCCGGCAGATTTCCCGGATCGAGCCGGATGCGCTGCGGCGGCTGTTGGATTATCACTGGCCGGGCAATGTGCGCGAATTGCAGAACGTGGTGGAGTGCGCCTTCGCCGTGGGGCGGGGCGAGACCTTGCGGCTGGACGACTTGCCGCCGGAATTCCGGGAGGAATGCGAAGAACCCCCCAACGCCCCGCCGCTAGCCGAACCGACCGGCGGGGAGCCCGACGAAGCGGCCCGCCTCAGCGCCGCCTTGCGCCGCGCCGGGGGCCGGATCGACGAGGCGGCGGCCAGTTTGGGACTCAGCCGGGCGACCTTCTGGCGCAAGCGCAAAAAGTATGGACTGTGACGAAGCCGTCATTCTTGGCCGAGTCTGTCCCAATCTTCTTCATAAGCACCGCCGTAATCGGATAAGATGTCGATAATTCGCACAGGCGCGTTTTGATTATGTGGGACCGAAAATTCAACACCTGTCGCGACCACGGCTTGCGGAAGCGCCTCCCCACAGGCTCACCGGCACTTCCCGACGATCCGACTACACTTAATCTAATTTTTGGCTCGAAGAGCCGGAACCCGATTCGTGCGGCGGCCTATACGGTCACTCATCGGCTCTTTTCACCCCAATGGGTAAAGCCTTCGGACACCGCCGTGGAACAAGATATTCAAAATAGCTGTTATTGGGGAACCCGATGCGTTACCACTATCCTCTGGCTTTCATTCTGCTGCTGTCATCCAATCCTTATGCTTATGGTTCGGTAAGTGAAGTCGAGCCGAATTCCACGGTGGGCGGTGCCTCGATATGGCAGTCCTCCGACCCGCTTTACCGGGTTGTCCGGGAATTCGATCTTACCGGTCAATTCAATGACACCGCTCACCAAGACCCCAGTTTAGCCACCCCTTTTTCATTGACCGATGAAATGGTGGGGCA
>NZ_JBTEKS010000203.1:0-8008 GCF_054333355.1 Methylomagnum sp.
TGCCAAGGTGGAGGGGTTACAGGACACATACACGATCCGGCCCGCCCGCCATGTCGGGATTCCCGCTAGCACTTCCTCCGCCCCGGCCCGCGACGGATCGAGCAGAATCTTGTCGTAACGGCCCGCCGCCCACGGCTGGCCCGCCAGCGCTTGAGTCAAATCGGCGACGTGGAATTCCACATTGCCTAAGCCATTGCCGATGGCATTCTGCCGGGCGCGTTCCACCGCGTCCTTGCCGCCTTCCACGCCGACCACGAAGGCCGCTTTCCGGGCAATAGGCAGCGTGAAATTACCGATGCCACAGAACAGGTCCAGCACCCGGTCATCCGGCTCCGGGGCCAGAATCTCCATCACCCGCGCCACCATCTTGCGGTTGATTGCGACGTTGACCTGGGTGAAATCGGTGGGTTTGAAGTGGAATTCGACGCCTTGCTCCGGCAAGGCATAGCTGAGCATCGGTGGGTTGTCCGGGTACAAGGCCGTGACCGAATCCGGCCCGTGCCGTTGCAGGTGGATGTCGAAGCCGAAGTTCACGCCGAACTCCCGGAACCGCCGCAAATCATCCTCGGTCGGGTCTTCCAGTACCCGGAACACCAGGGCGGCGCGTTCATCGCCCAAGGCCACCTCGATTTGTGGCACGCGGTCCTTGAGGCTTAGTTCGCCGATGAGTGCCGACAAGTCGCGCAGCCGCGCGCCGACTTGCGGATGCAGCACGGGGCAGGCATCCAACTCGGCGACGTAAGGGCTGGACCGCTCGCGGAATCCCACCAGCACCCGGCCCTTCTTCGGCACGTTCTTGACCCCGAGCCGGGCCTTATGGCGATAGCCCCAAGCCGGGCCAGTCAGCGGCGGGAACAGCGGCACGGTGTCGATTTTGCCGATGCGGCGGAACTGTTCGACGAGCAGCGCCTGCTTTTCCTCGATCTGCGCCGCGTCGGCCAAGTGCTGAAAACTGCATCCGCCGCACACGCCGAAATGCGGGCAGCGCGGCTCGACCCGGCCCGGCGCGGCTCGCAACACCTCGACCACCTTGCCCTCGGCGTAGTCGCGGCGGATGTCGGTGTAGATGAAATTGACTTCCTCGCCCGGCAAGGCGCCGTCGATGAACACCGCCTTGCCGTCCACGCGGGCCACGCCGCGTCCATCGTGGGTGAATGAATCCACCACGGCCCGCACCGCCTCCGGCGGCAGGGACTTCTTGCGTCCGCGATAACCCATGCTTAATCCGGGAATACACCAGTGGAAAGATAACGGTCGCCCCGGTCGCAGATAATCACCACGATCACCGCAGTCTTGACCGTCTCGGCCAAGCGCAAGGCCGCGTAGACCGCGCCGCCCGAGGAAACCCCGGCGAAGATGCCCTCCTGGGCCGCGAGCTGGCGGGTGGTTTCCTCCGCGTCCTGCTGGCTCACCTCGATGATCCGGTCAACACGGCTGAAATCGCAGATTTTCGGGAGGTATTCCTTCGGCCAGCGGCGGATGCCGGGGATTTTCGAGTCGCCCTCCGGCTGCACGCCGATGATTTGCACGCCGGGCTTCTTCTCCTTGAGGAATTGGGACGTGCCCATGATGGTGCCGGTGGTGCCCATGGAACTGACGAAATGCGTGACCGTGCCGCGAGTGTCCCGCCAAATCTCCGGGCCGGTGCCCTTGTAATGGGAGCGTGGGTTGTCCGGGTTGGCGAACTGGTCGAGGATTTTGCCTTCGCCCCGGGCCTCCATGGCGCGGGCCAAATCAATCGCCGCCTCCATGCTGCCAGCGGCGGGCGTCAAAATAATCTCGGCGCCATACGCCTTCATCGACGCCCGCCGCTCGGCGCTCATGTTGTCCGGCATGATGAGCGTCATCCGATAGCCCTTGATGGCTGCCGCCATGGCGAGGGCGATGCCGGTGTTGCCGCTGGTGGCCTCGATCAGCCGGTCGCCGGGCTTGATTTCGTCGCGCTCCTCGGCTCGCTGAATCATGCTGAGGGCCGGGCGGTCCTTGACCGAACCCGCTGGATTGTTGCCTTCCAGCTTGGCGAGAATGGTGTTGCGGGTCTCGCCGGGCAAGCGTTGCAACCGGACCAGGGGCGTGTTGCCGACAAAAGATTCAATGGTCGGGAAAACCAGGGCGGGTTTCATGAGGGGATATTCCTGAGCGTAGCGGTCAACGAGGGGGTAAAATTAGCCGAATTCTACCATTTCACAATTCATGCCATGCGGAAACCGGAATTGCTGTCCCCAGCGGGCACGCTAAAAAACATGCGCTACGCTTTCGCCTACGGTGCCGATGCTGTGTACGCCGGGCTGCCCCGTTACAGCCTGCGGGTGCGGAACAACGACTTCTTGGAAAAGAACCTCGCCGTGGGCATCGCCGAAGCACACGCGCGCGGCAAGACTTTTTATCTCGCCACCAATGTCCTGCCCCACAACAGCAAGGTTAAAACCTTCGTGCGGGATTTGGCCCCCATCGTCGCCATGGGACCGGACGCCCTCATCATGGCCGATCCGGGACTCATTCTCATGGCGCGGGAAGCCTGGCCGGACATGCCGATTCATTTGTCGGTGCAGGCCAACACGGTCAATTACGCGGCGGTGCGGTTCTGGCAGTCGGTTGGGATCAAGCGGATCATCCTGTCGCGGGAGTTGTCGCTGGACGAAATCGCCGACATCCGCCAAAACTGCCCGGATATGGAACTGGAGGTCTTCGTGCATGGCGCCTTGTGCATCGCCTATTCTGGGCGTTGTTTGTTATCCGGTTATTTCAACCACCGCGACCCGAATCAAGGCACCTGCACGAATTCTTGCCGTTGGAAATACGACATTCAGCCCGCCGAGCAGAACGCCGAGGGCGATTTCGTACCCAATCCAGGGCGGCTCTCCCTGGCCGATTTGAACAGCGGGTTGACCGATTGCGGCAACCAGGAGCGCCATCCGCTGGCCGACCAGGTGTATTTTCTGGAAGAGGAAAACCGGCCCGGTGAACTCATGCCGGTCATGGAGGACGAACACGGCACCTACATCATGAACTCGAAAGACCTCCGCGCCGTGGAGCATGTGCGGAAGCTGGCCGAGATCGGCGTGGACAGCCTCAAGATCGAGGGCCGGACCAAGTCCCATTATTACGTCGCCCGCACCGCGCAGGTCTACCGGCGGGCCATCGACGACGCCGCCGCCGGGCGGGAGTTCAACCCGGAACTGCTGGGTGTGTTGGAGAATCTCGCCCAGCGCGGCTACACCGATGGCTTCTACGTGCGGCATCACACCCAGGATTATCAGAATTACATGCGGGGCTACTCGCAAAGCCACCAGCAGCAATTCGTGGGGGAAATCACCGGCTTCGACGCGGAAACCGGCAAGGCGGATGTTCTGGTCAAGAACAAATTCGCGGTGGGCGACCGGCTGGAATTGATACTGCCGGAGGGTAATCGGGATTGGGTGTTGGAGGCGATGGAGGACCGGGCGGGGAATCCATTAACGGAGGCACCGGGCGGCGGCTGGGAGGTGCGGATACCGTTGCCGGTGGAAGCGACGGAGTTTGGGTTGATGGCGCGGTATTTGTAGTATCTTTGAGAGAGGATGACGTATGAATGAAGATATAACGCAACAGCGCGACGAATTTCTGGGGCGAGTTAATCAGTTATTCCTAGATATTGAAAGCTGGATTCAACCCACCGAACTTAAATTAGTTAAAAGCAAAACTTTCATTCTGGAAGAACTGCTTGGCTCTTACGAAGCTCCGAAACTGATAGTGCGAACCCCGCAAGGCAAGGAGATTGCCGAAATCACACCTATCGGTCGATGCATTCTCGGAGCTAATGGCAGAATAGATATTAAGGGTTCATACGATAACATAGGCATCGTTCACTTGGACCAAGGTGGACCCAAGGCTATTATCACCGAACATAACGGAGACCGCGAATTTACAAGGGTTAGTTATTTCTACAAAGGCATAGATGGTGCAGGTTGGTATTGGATAGAAGGCAAGCTGGGCAAGGGATACAAATTCGACAGGGAATTATTTTTCGATCTGCTCTCCGAGGTCTCGGATTATGAGCGGCCATAGTTCCATAGATGAAATATGGCAATCCTATCAAGTATCGTTGGACTGTTTGAAAATAGCGACAAGGAGTATTGATAGGAACCAAGCTGAGCTTTTAAAGAAGACTAATTTTCTCGGTCACAGCATCCCTGAAGCTAGGCTGCTCATTGATGTCAGCCGAAGCAATGCAAACGATTATGTGATTCTCTCTATGTGGGCAATATTTGAGAGACATCTACTGCATTTTCTGGCTTGTGAAAGTCAAAAGATGCTGGATTTAAATCCATCAAAATTTAATTTGTCGGTACACCATAAAATCGAAGCTGACCTTGAATTTTGGAGAATTGATGAAGTGCTGGATGTTTTTAAAGCCATGGTTAGCCCAGATTTGATTGGTCAAGCAAAACAAGTCAAAAAATATCGGGATTAGGTGGCCCATAAAAATCCTAAAAAACCGCCCCAGACAGATATTCTTCCTATAACCGCTTATAAAGTGTTATCGAAAATCCTGAACGAATTGGAGCGACACGCCGATTTGGTTAATGTGTCCCCTCTCCCTCCTGAACAAGCTCCCGCTAGATAGCGCCCTCCCCGGCAACACCAATCCTACCCTCTGGAAACTACTATGACCTTCAAAACCCCCGACCTCTGCGACCAATTCGCCGACACCCATCATTTGCAAATCGCCGAGCCGATCCTCCGCCCCTTCGGCGGCAAGGCGTCATTCTCGGGCCGCGTGACCACGCTGAAGGTGTTTGAGGACAATGTGCTGATCCGCAAGACCTTGGCAGAAAAATCCGAGGATGGCGTGTTGGTGATCGACGGTGGCGGCTCGCACCGTTGCGCCTTGCTGAGCGGCGATCTGGCGAAGCTGGCCTTCGTCAATGGCTGGCAGGGCATCATCGTGTATGGCTGCATCCGGGACTCGCTGGAAATCAACGCCCTGCCCATCGGCGTCCGGGCGCTGCACACCCACCCATTGAAAAGCCACGAGCGCGGCACCGGCGAGCATGACACGCTCATCACTCTCGCGGGCGCCAATTTCCGAACCGGCTATTACGTCTATGTTGACGAGGATGGCATCGTGGTTTCCAACGATAAACTGGTGTGACCGTGGGACATCGGCTCTCGAAAATCTACACCCGCACCGGCGACACCGGCAGCACCGGACTCGCCGACGGCAGCCGGGTCGAGAAGGATTCGCCCCGCATCGCGGCGCATGGCGACCTGGACGAATTGAATAGCTACATCGGACTCGTGATCGCCGAAGGCATCCCCGCTCCGGTCAGCCATTGCCTCAGTGAAATCCAGCACCTACTGTTCGATCTGGGCGGCGATTTGTGCATTCCCGGGCGCCAGACGATCTACGCTGAACACGTCGGCTGGCTGGAAGCCTGGCTGGATTACTTCAATGACGATTTGCCGCCCCTCAAGGAATTCGTGCTGCCCGGCGGCAATCGGAGCGCCTCAAGCTGCCATGTCGCCCGGACAGTGTGCCGCCGCGCCGAGCGCACGCTGGTGGCGCTATCCCGGAGCGAGTCGGTTGCCCTAGCCGCCCTGGCCTTCGTGAATCGCCTGTCCGATTTGCTGTTCGTGCTGGCGCGGGTGCTGGCCCGCCAGAACGACGGCCAGGAAACCCTCTGGCAGCCATTACGCCCACTCGCCCCGGCGCCGCGTTGATTCGCGCCCCGCTACGTGTGAGAATTCCCGAGCTTTTTACTCAGTCAAACGGTATCCCCATGGAAATCATACTCGCCAACCCCCGAGGCTTCTGCGCCGGCGTAGACCGTGCCATTGAAATCGTTGACCGCGCCATCGAGGTGTTCGGCGCCCCCATCTACGTGCGCCACGAGGTCGTCCACAACCGCTACGTCGTGGATGGCCTGCGCCAGCGGGGCGCGGTGTTCGTGGAAGAACTGGATGAGGTGCCCGGAAACTCCACCGTCATTTTCAGCGCCCATGGCGTGTCCAAAGCCATTCAGCAGGAAGCCAAGGAGCGCAAGCTCCAAGTGTTCGACGCCACCTGCCCGCTGGTGACCAAGGTCCACATCGAGGTCCACCATCACGCCAACCAAGGCCGCGAAATTGTCTTCATCGGCCACGCCGGGCACCCGGAGGTCGAGGGCACCATGGGCCAGTACGACAACCCGGAGGGCGGCATTTATCTGGTGGAGTCGCCCGCCGACGTCCAAACCCTGACGGTCAAAAATTCCGATAATCTTGCCTACGTGACCCAGACCACCCTGTCCATCGACGACACCCAGGCGGTGGTGGAGGCGCTCAAGGTTCGCTTCCCCACCATCTGCGGCCCCAAGAAGGACGACATTTGCTACGCCACGCAGAACCGCCAGGATGCGGTGAAAAAGCTGGCGGCGCACTGCGATGTGATTCTGGTGGTGGGATCGCCGAACAGTTCGAACTCGAACCGCCTGCGGGAAATCGCGGACAAATTGGGGAAGCGCGCCTTCCTCATCGACAACGCGGAGCAGGTCCAGCGGGAGTGGGTGGCGGACGCGACGAGAATTGGCGTCACGGCGGGCGCTTCGGCCCCGGAAGTGCTAGTGACCGAAGTGGTCGCCAAGCTGAAGGATTGGGGTGGCGTCGCCGTCACCGAGAATCAGGGCATTGAAGAAAAGGTGGTGTTCTCCTTGCCCAAGGAGCTGCGGCGCTCCGCCTGAGCGTCCCGCAAAGGAGCGCGGCCATCTTGGCCGCGACCGGGCGGGACGTCCGCGCTCCTTTGATTCGGCTTTTCTAATTCGGCTTTTCCGGCTTGAACAAACGCCCACGCAGAACCTGAAGAAAACCGGAATCGGAAGGCTTGGATTTGATTCCCGACGACGGCACCTCCTCCAAAATAAATCGTTGCTCCAATTCGCGCTGTTGCGCCTTCTCCTTGGCGACGGCCTGCCGCAACCGCTCACGGGCCTCGCCCGACATTTCCTGGCGCCCCAGAAATCCCCTTTTGCGCAGCAGATAATGTCCTAGATCGTCCAGCCAGTTCTCATCCACCACGGCGTATCCAAAATAATATTCCCGATGGTTCAGGTTCTCGAAGTTATAGCTGTAGACCCGGATGCGGGAGAATTCGATGTCGGCCTCAAACGATAGCCAAGCCCGCACCTGCAATTTGGCTTGAAAAACGGTGGCGGTGATTTGTCCCAAGGAATCGCGCAGGGGCCAATCGCTGAACATCACTTGGTTGGCGGTTAGAAACTGACGCAGTTCCTCGGCCTTGCCCGGTTCAACCGTGAACTTTTGTTCATTGGGCATGGCCCGGACACATTGCAGAGTCACCTTCCTCGGGGTTTCGTGGCGGTCGATATAAATCCGATAATCCCCCTGACGGAAGTTATCCGTCTTGCCCAATCCCGGAATATCGTACTCGACCGTCACAATCCATTTCACCTCTTCCAAATGCTTAAGCATTTCCACAAGATAGCGATGGATATCAATGAGACGGGGCGCAATATCGCTGCGGTAGATTTTCTCAAGTTCGGCCTGCCTCTCCTCCTCGTTTTCCTTAGCCAGCCGCGCTTGATCCGCCTCCCGCTTTAAATCATCCAAAAGTCCCACAATTCCTCCCGCTTCCCGCGCATAAAGCTAAATAATCCACCCACATAGGCGTGAACAAACCAATTTTATCCATGACCAGAGCGCTGGTTATTCGTGGCATCTCATTCTTCGATGCGTCCCATCAAGCGTAGCTCAATATTTCTGGGTATACCGATACTTCAAGGCGAGTACGACCAAGGCCAAAACGAGCGTGATAGCGTTGGCGATAATAATGGGCGTCGCGTTCAGGGCCAGACCATATAGCAGCCAAAGCGATACCCCCAGGCTGAACAATAGAGATGTTCCCAAGGTGCTATAAGTATACTGTTCATAATTGTTACTTCAAAGTCCACAGGGTAAAATCAAGCCCAAGTCCCTACGATCCTTTCTTAATGGCGCTTCCACGATGATTTTTACCAGCCTTAATGACATC
>NZ_JBTEKS010000204.1:0-7973 GCF_054333355.1 Methylomagnum sp.
GCTGGATCGGTTCACGGTGCGGGGGCGGGGCGGGACGATTTTGCAGCCGGGGGTGGATTTGCTGCGCGACTTGGCGCGGCGCGGGGAGTTTCCCCGGCGGGGTCCGGTGTTGGTCATCACCGATGGGTATTGCGAGGAGAGCTTGGAGGTTCCCTTCGAACATGCGTTCTTGCTGCCAGCGAGGCGGCGCTTGCCGTTTGTGGCGCGGGGGGAGGCGTTTGGGATGGAGTGATGGTGGCTGGTGCCCCGAGCGCTTTAAGGCGATTTCCGAAAATGCTTGTCACCGTTGATCTGGATGTAGGATGGGTAGAGCGTACTCGCGAAACCCATCGAGCCGGACACAGGGTGATGAGTTTCGCTTCGCTCTACCCATCCTACAGGTATGTCTTTTCCTGGAAATCGCCCTGCGCGAAACGGTTTTTGTTCAAGCACACAGGAAAACAACAACGTGCTCGGACACATCAATCCCCCGATCTGCCGCCTACGCCCGCAAACCCGCGCCGAATACCGCCATCTGTACTGTGCTCGCTGTGCCACAGCCTGCGCCGCCAATTCGGCCTGCCCGCGAGCCTCCTCATCAGCCACGAGTTGACCATCGGCCTCCTGGCCCACGCCGACGGCCTGGCCGCGTCCCTGGAATATCAGCCCTGCCCGGCCCGCTTGTTCTGCGGGACACGCCCCATCATCCGGCACGATCCCGTGGACAAGGCGGCGCGAATGAATCTGCTGCTGGTCTGGCTGAAGTTGGTGGATTGGGAAGCCGACTGTCGGCGGTTTTAGGGCGACGTTGCCCGGAGAATCATCGAGACCCGACCCGCATCCGGCGGTTCTGGCCGGAATTGCCGGACAGCGTGCGGCGGTTCATCGGGGACTATCTCCAGCTCATCAAAGCGCCCAATCCGGCTTTCCCGGACATCCAGAGCGCTTCCGGCCTATTGGCTACAAACCTGCTGACCGAACTCGTTCCGCACCACGCTGTGACTCCTGCATTGCTGCGGCGGCTGCGGAAACTGAACGGCGGATTGCCGCGCCCGTCACATGCCGTTGTGGGTCAGATTATTTCCGCTGTTGGCTGGACATCTTCCCTTTGAGGGCGCATTGTGTTGGAACAAGTCCCAAATCGGGTCGTTTACCATCGTTTTTAAGGAGGGAATCAAATTCAATGCCTCGCGACCCCTTTCTAACCGCCAGCCAATTCCAGCAAACCTGCGGCTATTGCGGCTGCGTGTTCCGCGTGGAAATCACCTGGCAAACCTCCTATTCCTATAAAGCCGGCCGGGACACTCAGGGCTATTCCTGCCCGGAATGCCACCGGGAATGCCGCATCAAAACCGCCACCACGCCCGAAGTCACCTTGATTTCGAAGCGCACCGACCAGCGCACCGGACCCTGCCCGGTGACTCGGGAAACCGCCAGCACATAGTCGAAGGCGAAAGTTGGAGTGCCAGCTTTAGCTTGTCTCCCGCCGCGCCGGGCAAGCTAAAACGCGCACTCCGGCAATCCCGAGCTTTCGCGCCGCCATCCACCAGCCCACGCGCTTGGAGTCCAAGGCTTGCTTTGGACGCCGGTGTTGGGCCGCTCCCACGGAAAAAGCCCGACCGGCAAGAAGTCCGACGCCCCCATACGGTCATTCACGACTGTCGCATTTTTCCTCCCGTGTTAAGTTAGGCGCACCGGGCACGCCGCCCGACCGCGTGTACGGAACCACGGAGCGACCCACACCATGGAAGGATTCCCACCCCGCCCCCAGCTTCGGCAATCCGCCGAGGAGCCGCCCTTTGAGCCGACGCCCCGGCGGACGCCGCTCGATTCCGGCTGGCGACGCCCCGCGTCTCGCCCCTGGCTGGCCCGGCTGGAACAACCCCTTTGGCTGCTTCTGCTGGTCGGGGCCGTGGGGCTGCTGTTCGCCACCGCGCCGCAGAACGGCGACTTCTGGTGGAGCGACGCCCCGCGCCACGCCTTGAACGGCGTGTTCCTGCTGGACGTGTTCCGCGCCCTGCCCTTCGCCGACCCGGCGGGTTTCGCCAAGGCTTGGTACGCGCAATACCCGGCGCTGTCCATCCTGTTTTATCCGCCGCTGTTCGCCCTCACCGAAGTGCCGGTGTATGGGCTGTTCGGCATCTCTCATTTCAGTGCGCAGCTTACGGTCGCCCTGCACGAGGCGGCGCTGGCGGCGGGCCTGTTCCTGTTGGCGCGGCGGTGCTTCTCGCCGGGCCAAGCCTTCGCCGCCACCTTGTTGTTCATCAGCTTTCACGAAATGGCCTCCTGGGGACGGCAGGTGATGCTGGAAATCCCCGTGTACGCCTGGCTGGTCTGGACGGCGGTGTTTTATCTCGATTACCTCGACACCCGCCGCCCCAAATACCTGTACGGACTCGCCCTGCTGGCCCTGGGCGCCTTGTACACCAAGCAGACGGCGGTGTTTCTGGTGGCGGGGCTGGCCGGATTGCTGGTGTACGAAACCGGCGGACGCATCCTTCGCGATCCACGCCTCCTGCTCACCGCCGCCGTGTTCACCCTGGCCCTGATTCCGCTGGCCGTGCTGACCCTGAAATTCGGCCAGACCAACCTCAACGCTGGCACCGGGGAAAACAGCGGCGAATTGTCCCGGCTGAGCTGGGCCAACTGGACTTATTACATCGAACAACTGCCCACCCAACTGGGCTGGCCCGCGCTGGGGCTGGCCCTGCTGTATCCGCTGGCGCGGCGTTTCGGCCCGGATCGCCCCTTATTGCCACCCGCCGTGGAACGGCTGCTGGCGGTTTGGCTGGTGGCGGGCTACCTGTTCTTTTCCCTCATCGCCCTGAAAGAACCCCGGCACAGCCTGCTGATCCTGCTGCCGCTGGCCTTGTTCGCCATCGCCACCGTGGCGCGCTGGCTGCCGTCGAAACCGGCGACCGCCGCCGCGCTGACCCTGGCGGTGGGCTATTTCGGCTTGGCGGTGGCGGTGGATCGACCGCCCGCCATTGTCGGCTACGACAAAGCCGCCGAATTCGTCGTCGACGCCGCCCCCGCCCGCAGCATGATCTTGTTCTCCGGCTACCGGGACGGCTCGTTCATCTTCAACTTGAAGGCGCGGGACGCGGCGGAAAAACTGGGCGTGCTGCGCTCGGACAAGCTGCTGCTGCGGGTCAAAGTAAAGCGCGAGTTAGGCGTGGAAGAGCGCGGGCTGACCCAAGAGGAATTATCCGCCGCGCTGAATCGCTACGGGGTGAGTTACGTGGTGAATGAGCCGGATTTTTGGAATGACCTGCAAGCCATGCGGGTTTTGCAGAATCTTCTACATACCCCCCAATTCATCAAGGTGGGCGAGATACCCGTCACCGGCAACATCCCCCATCGGGACCGGGTATTGGAGGTATACCGAAACCTACAATACATGCCGGGCACCAATGAGCGTCCGCCCTTGGAATTATTGATTATTGATGAGGTTATTTGAAATGGCGGCTCGTTCCCAAGCGCCTGCTGCACTGCCATGAAGTTAAACGCTCGTAGTCCCGCCTTCAGGCGGTAAACGGGTTACGAAGAACCGGCTGAAGCCGGGACTACGAGCGATACCACTCATTCCCAAGCAGACGCTTGAAAACCACTAAATATAAACAACAGCACAAGGAATCGTGCATGACCCTATCAAAAACCATTCATATTCCAGTCTTAATAATTCTCACCATCGCCGCCTTGCTTCCCCTGTGCCTAGTCGATATTCTCCCATTGCTGGACTATCTAAACCATCTCGCCAGAGATTATGTGCTAGCCCACTATAACGAATCTGATATTTTCCGTAAATTCTACCAACCCCAATGGGCGTTCCTGCCCAATCTCGCCATGGACTTGGCGATTGTCCCGCTGGCGAAGTTCATGTCCATCGACTTGGCCGGCAAACTATTCCTAGCGGCTATTTTCATACTGACGGCCTCGGGTGTATTTGCCCTGTCGTACGCCCTGCATGGCCGGGTGGAATGGCCCGCCTATCTGATATTCCTATTCCTCTATCACCGGCTGATCCTTTGGGGCTACCTGAACTTTTCTTTCGGAATCGCCCTAGCCCTGTGGGGTTTCGCGTTATGGCTATTAATGCGGAATCAAGCCTGGGCGACTCGATTTGTTCTATTCACAATCATGGCCGTGGCGATTCTGCTTTGCCATTTATTCGCCTTCGCCGTGTATTTGCTATTCATTGGCGGGTATCAACTGGGCCAAACCCTACAAGACTGGCGCAAGGATTCGCTGCGGCGCGACCTCAAAGATTGGGCGCTGATATTCGCGCACATCGCCGTACCCGTCATTCTGTTTCTAGTTTTAAGCCCCACCACAGAAAAATCCAGCGAGATAAGATTCGGCTCGTTCATACAAAAACTGACCCCAGCGTTTCATGTGGTCAATAATTATTATCGCGGCTTGGATTACGCCACATTCTTTCTACTGGTTGGATTCATCGCGCTGGGTTTATGGCGGAAATGGCTGACGCTAGCCACGCCCATACTATGGCCGCTGGTCATTGGCGGCTTAATCCAATTGGTTATTCCAGACACCTTATTCGGGTCACAAACCGCCGACTCCCGGTTGCCTATTGTGTTATGGATGTTGCTGGCGGCGGGTCTGCAATTCCATGGAAATGGGCGATGGTTCGCCAAACCGATACTGCTAGGCTTCCTTGCTCTAATATTGGCGCGTCTTGCCGTGGTCGCCGTGGAATGGCATAAATCCAATGCGATTTACGGGGAATATTTGGCGGCATTTGAAACCATCGAACCCGGTTCCAAATTATTGGCGGTGGTTGCCCTGCCTCGCGATCCATCCTTTCATCATCCGCCTATCAACTTCATCGCCAGCCGGGCCGTGATCGGAAAATCCACGTTCGATCCATTCATGTTTGCTGATTACGGCCATCAGCCCCTAAGCTTCACTGAATCCTACCAAAAGCTGGCTCAGGCAACGCCGGGACCGATTATTGATTATTCCTCAGAAGCCGTGTCCAAAGGCCGTGCGCTCAGCGATTGGGAGAATCCTTTCAAGGATGAAATCATACGCCAATATGATTATCTGCTACTCATTAATGGGGGTGTTTTCCATGACTTTAAGCCGGATCACTTACAGCCCGTCCACCGGGGCAGCAACTTCGTAATTTACCGAATTGAGCGATAATAAATTATTTATATAATCCCAGAATAGCCAAATAACGCTCAAACAGGCCATGACAAAGCAGCGGCAACCACACTCGCCACGCCGGGGATAGCGACCCTATCTAGGGATAACATCCCTTCTTTGCTATCAGGGAGGAGTTCTTCAATGTGGTATAAAATCATCTATGTCGGATTATTAATTGCCACCACAGGGTTTGTTTGGCTCTACGATCAACCCTTGGCATCCGACATGCCCATGCACATGGCGCTCGCCAAAGTCTACGCGGATCATCTGGCGGGCATGGATAGCGCCGACCCCGTCTATCAACCTTATTTCGCCCTGTCGTCCTACGAATTGCCGGAATTACTGCTAGTGCCGTTAATTATGGCGTTCGGCATCGACTTGGCCTGGAAAATCGCATTATCCATTTATGGATTGATTTTCCCATTATCGGTCAGCTTTCTGGTGGGTAGAATCAATCCGGCAAGTCGTTGGACCCGGCTGGTGGGTTTCCCCGTGACCCTTGGATATTTTTTCCATTGGGGATTCTGGCCTTTTTTAGTGGGCTTTGCCGCTTCAGTGGTGGCAACCGGGGTTTCACTGGGAGGCCACCACACTAAAACATCCCGGCTGACGGAAATACTCACCCGCTTGCTCACCTTCCTATGCCATCCCATCCCTGCGTTTTCCGTGGGCATCTTCGATATTGTCCGATTGTTCCGAGGCTTTCTACCCTGGTCTGAGCATCCCAAGCCCTCCTTTCTGAGAGCCTTTGGTCAACTCAGCCTGTTGTGGTTGCCCTCGATTATGGTGGCCTTAATCATGCTCGGCAGCGAAATCGACGCGGGCGGATTTCGCTGGGTGAATTTGCCCAGTCAAATCGTGCAATTGCTGCGACCATTTTATTTGACCCGGCAATGGCATGAATTCGCCGTCCCGCTGGTATTTGCCGCGTTTTTGACTTATCGGCTCATTAAGTCGGTGGATATCCGCTCGGACCAAGGGATGCTTATTTTGGCGGGCCTTGTCTGCGTGCTTATCGGCCTGTTGATTCCGCGAGGCCGGTTCATCGGTTCCTGGGAAAATGGTGCCCGCGTAATTCTTTATGGGTTTGTCTTGATTGCCGCGTCTTGGGCCTTAATCGAACGGAATTCCAGGGCGCTGATATTGGGTTGGGTGATTACCGGCTCCGCCATTAATCTAGGGGTTGGCACCAAGCTTTGGTCCACCCATGAGCCTTCGTTCGCTTGGGCCATGGATATATTGGATAAACGCTTTCGGGGTTATCGCATCGTCGAGGAAGGCGCTTGGACCGGTGATACTGGTATTGCGCTGGGGAATAACCTCCCGATTTGGGCCTGGTGCAAGGGTATTGCCACGGACGCCAAAAACCTGGCGGGCATACGCAAAACCGGCCCGGCCATTTATAACGGCATGACCCCGGAGCAACGGGCCGAGGCGAAAACCGTGGTGCTTTATTACCACCCGTATCGGCGTTCGCCCGAGCTTTGGGAGGATTATCCCGAGCATCCGATTTATTTTGATTCCGGCGAGATTTATTCCATCCAAGAGCGGTTGGCTGCGACCACCGAATCTAAGGAGGCGGAAAACAATTAGCCTACAATGCGGCCTTTACACTAATCGATGCCCCCGCCGCCATGCCCGACACGTCACCGCCGCTGTTCTTCATCACCCCCGCCTTTGGCCGCGCCGCCGTCGGTGGCCTGGGTGTCGCCGCCGAGCGCATCGCCGGGCATTTCGCCTCGGCCTGCCCAATCACCGTGGTCACGCCGACGCCGGACCTACCGCCCCACACCCACGAATTCACCGAATCCGGCGGCATTCCCGTGGTGCGGGTGGGCCGAGGCGGGGATGGCAAGTTGTTCCTGCAATATGTCGCCGATGTGCTGGAAGCCTTGAGCCGGGACCACGCGCCGCCCCGCTTTTTGGCTTTTTACTGCAACGAACTGGCCTACGCCGCCAGCCTCGCCGCCGCCCGGCGCGGCACCGCGCCGCTGTTGTTTGCGCGGGGCAACGACATCGACTTGGAAATTTTCGGCGAGTGGGCCTTCCATATCCACGCCGCCCTGAGCCGGGCCGAGTGGGCGTTCTGCGTGAGCCGGGAAATGGCAGGGAGAATCCGCGCCTTCTGCTCCGAGGCCAGGCCGCGCTATGTGCCCAACGGGGTGGATGAGCGGGCGTTTGAGTTTCAAATAGATTATGCGCCGAACCCGCGCCCGGTGATTGGCCTGTTCGGCGATGTGAAGCACAAGAAAGGGCTGGATCAATTGCTGGCCGCCGTCGATTTCGGGCGCTTCGACCTGCGCATCGTCGGCAACTTGCGGGAGGAATCGCGGAAGCTCCTGCACGGCTTTCTCTCCCTGCGCCCGGACTGCCACGAGCATATCGCCACCCTGCCCTACACCGACGATCCGGCGACGCTGCGGGCGCATTACGCCCGCGTGGACCTGGTGTGCATTCCGTCCGTCCATGAGGGCATGTCCAACGTGATGCTGGAAGCCATGGCGATGGGCAAGGCTTGCGTGGGTGCGGCGGTGGGCGGGGCGCTGGACGTGATCCGGGATGGGGAGAATGGCTTCTTGTTTGAGCCGCGCTCCGTGGCGGGTTTGAGCGCGGCCTTGGCCCGTGCGGCGGATTGCCTGGAGGGTGAGCATGAAACGCTACGGCGGCGGGCGCGGGAGACGATCCTCGAAGGGTATACCGCCCAGCAGGAGCGCAAGCGCTATCTGCGAATCTTCCAACAGGGACAGGACTGACAGCTTTATCAAGCGTGCCGTGGGAGCGGGCTTTAGCCCGCGATTGGCGCGGATGTCGCGGGCTAAAGCCCG
>NZ_JBTEKS010000205.1:0-7967 GCF_054333355.1 Methylomagnum sp.
AGTGCATGCCCGACCTACAACTGACCACCAATCACTATTCCCCATGCCAGCCGACCGCTTCAACCTCACCGACCGCACCGCCATCGTCACCGGCGCGGCGGGACTCCTGGGACGCCGCCATTGCCGGGCGCTGGCCGAGGCCGGTGCCTTGGTGATCGCCACCGACCGTGACCCGGACGCCACGGCCTGGGCGGTGGAGGATTTGGGCGCTTCCGCCATCCCCATCGCCGCCGATGTGACCGACCCGGACTCCGTGACCCGGCTGCTGGAATCGGTGCTGAAGCTCACCGGGCGGGTGGATGTGCTGGTCAACAACGCCGCCATCAATGACATGTTCGAGAACCCGGCGGAGGCGCTGGAGCAATCCCGCTTCGAGAATTACCCGCTGGAACTATGGAAGCGGTCATTGGACGTGAACGTGACCGGCGTCTTCCTCTGCTCGCAGATCATCGGCGCGGCAATGGCCCGCGCCGGGCGGGGCAGCATCATCAACATCGGCTCCACCTACGGCGTGGTGGCGCCGGATCAATCCCTGTACCGCGACCCGGCGGGGAATCAGCGCTTCTTCAAATCCCCGGTCTACCCGACCACCAAGGGCGCGGTGCTGGCCTTCACCCGGTTCCTGGCGACCTATTGGGGTCACGCTGGCGTCAGGGTCAACGCCCTATCACCGGGCGGGGTGGAGAACGGCCAGGACGAGTTCTTCATCCAGGAATACGCCCGCCGCACGCCGCTGAACCGCATGGCGGCCCCGGACGATTTTCTGGGGGCGCTGGTGTTCCTCGCCTCCGACGCTTCCGCCTATGTGACGGGCGCCAACCTGCTCGTCGATGGCGGCTTCACCATTTGGTGATCCACCGGCTTTTAAACCTGACTGCGAGACGACACATGAGCATTGGAACAAGCGAACGGGCTGTGCAAATCGGCGAGCGACTGGTGGGCGACGGCCATCCCGTCTATGTCATCGCCGAGATCGGCATCAACCACAATGGTTCGGTGGATACCGCCAAGGAGCTGATTTTCGGCGCGGTGGGCGCGGGGGCCGACTGCGTGAAATTCCAGAAGCGCACCCCGGAACTGTGCGTGCCCAAGGATCAATGGCACTTGGAGCGGGACACCCCCTGGGGCCGGATGACCTACATCGACTACCGGCGCCGGGTCGAATTCGACGTGGACCAATACATGAAAATCGACCGCTATTGCCGCTCGCTCGGCATCGACTGGACGGCCTCCTGCTGGGACGAGCCGTCGGTGGACTTCATGGAGCGGTTCAACCCGCCCTTCTACAAGATGGCCAGCGCCTCGCTGACCGATATTCCGCTGTTGCTCAAGGCCCGTTCCACCGGGCGTCCGCTGATGATTTCCACCGGCATGTCCACCATGCAGGAAATCATCGACGCGGTGAAGGCGGTGGGCACCCGCGACCACGCCGACCGGCCCAATCTGCTGATCGCCCATGCCACCTCGACCTATCCGTGCAAAGTGGATGAATTGAACTTGAAGATGATTTCCACCCTGCGCCAGCGCTACCCGGACGCGCCCATCGGCTATTCCGGCCACGAGACCGGCCTGTCGCCGTCCCTGGGCGCCGTGGCCCTGGGCGCCAGCTTCCTGGAGCGCCACATCACCCTGGACCGGGCCATGTGGGGCACCGATCAGGCGGCGTCAGTGGAGTTGGTGGGCTTCGAGCGGCTGGTCCGCGACGTGCGCGACATCCACCGCTCCCTGGGCGACGGCGTCAAGCGGGTCTACGAGAGCGAGTATGGCCCGCGCCAGAAACTGCGCCGGGTCCAGGCGGGAGTCCAGCCATGAAATCCGGTTGGATGCCGCCTGATTTCGCCCAACGCGCCCGCCAACTGAAATTGGTGCTGACCGATTGCGACGGCGTGCTGACCGACGGCGGCGTCTATTACTCGGAGCGGGGCGAGGCACTCAAGCGCTTCAACATCCGCGACGGGATGGGGGTGGAACGGCTGCGCAATCTGGCCGGGATAGAGACCGGGATCGTCACCGGCGAATTCTCCGGCTCGGTCAGCCGCCGGGCGGAGAAGCTGGGCATCGTCGAATGCCACCTGGGCGCCAAGGACAAGCGGGCGGTGGCGCTGTCCATCATGGAGCGGCTGAACCTGGGCTCCACGGAGGTGGCCTACCTGGGCGACGACGTGAACGACCTGCCCGCCTTCGGGGTGGTGGGGTTGACGGCCTGCCCCGGTGACGCCCTGGACGCGGTGAAAGCCGCCGCCGACATGATCCTGGAACGGCCCGGCGGCTGCGGGGTGTTCCGGGAGTTTGTGGAGATGGTGTTGAAGGCGCGGGGGGTGGCGGGGTAGCCGCGTGTCCGCCGTGGGAGTGGGCTTTAGCCCGCGACTGCCGGGTCTGATTGCGGGCTAAAGCCCGCTCCCACAGTTTTCGCGTAGGTTGGGGTGACGTAGGAACCCCAACGCTTTCAGGTCGGACTTCCGTTGGGGTTCGTGCCTCACCCCAACCTACCTATTGGCCCAATGGGCGTTTGTATGGATATGGGCAAGCTTGCTTTGGACTCCAATGTCCGGCCTCACCACATGATTTACGTGTTTCGGTGGGCATGAACACATGCCCACCCTACAAACTGCATCGGCATAAAACAAAAACATCCCCATGGACAAAAACATCCACCCCGCCCAAGCGTCCCGCGCCGATTCCAACCCGCCCGACATCCGCTCCCAAAACAAAGGCTTCTACATCATCCTCGCCGCCCAGTTCTTCTCCTCCCTGGGCGACAACACCTTGCTGTTCGGGGCCATCGCCCTCTTGAAGGAGATGCAGGCGCCCTCCTGGCAGACGCCGATCCTTCAGCAGTTCTTCACCTTCGCCTACATCCTGCTGGCGCCCTTCGTCGGCTCCTTCGCCGACGCCCTGCCCAAGGGCCGGGTGATGTTCATCAGCAACGGCGTCAAGATGGTCGCTTGCGCGGCCATGCTGGCCGGCGTGCATCCGCTGATCGCCTACAGCTTCGTGGGGCTGGGCGCGGCCATGTATTCCCCGGCCAAGTACGGCATCCTCACCGAATACTTCCCGCCCCGGCGGTTGGTGTGGGCCAACGGCTGGATGGAGGGGCTGACCGTCGCGGCCATCATCCTGGGGGCCATCATCGGCGGCCTCTTGATCGGCGAGCGGGTGGGCGGGGCCGTGGCGGTCTGGCTCAAGTCGCTGCCCTTCAACGGCGGCATCGACTCGGCGGCGGAGTTGACCATCCTGGCGGTGTTCGGCTTCTTCATCATCGCCGCCCTGTTCAACCTGTACGTGCCCAAGCTGCCCATCGACCACACCCTGCCCAAGAAGACCCTGCCGTTCCTGTTGAAGGACTTCCGGGACAGCTTCGTGCGGCTCTGGAAAGACCCCCTCGGCCAAGTCTCGCTGGCGGTGACTTCGATCTTCTGGGGGGCGGGGACGGTGCTGCGGCTCATCATCCTGATCTGGGCGGCGGCGGCGTTGAATCTGGATATGGAGCAAGCCACCCAACTCACCGCCGTGGTGGCGGTCGGCATCGCCTTCGGCGCGGCGCTGGCGAAGGACGTGCCGCTGGAGCATTGCGTCAGGGTGTTGCCGGTGGGCATCGCCATGGGGCTGACCGTGGCCGCCATGGTGTGGGTGAGCGATTGGCGCATCGCCCTGCCCATGCTGGGCTTGATCGGTGCCATGGGCGGCTATTTCGTGGTGCCCATGAACGCCTTGTTGCAGCATCGCGGCCATTTGCTGATGGGCGCGGGGCACTCCATCGCGGTGCAGAACCTCAACGAGAACCTGAGCATCCTGCTCATGCTCGGGGGCTACGCGCTGATGATCCGGGCCGATCTGTCGGTGAATGCCATCGTGGCGATTTTCGGACTGTTCATCGCCGCCGCCATGGCCGTGCTGACCAAGGCGCACGGGCACGATCAGGATTGATTCCACACCCACGCCAGACCCAGAAACAAAAACCGGTCACTAGACTTATAAAAAGGGGTTGATTCCATGATGGTGATCACTAATTGGTCGGTGGTTTCCCTGGTGGAGGAGGCGCTGGAATCCGACGGCGATACCCGTTTATTCCAATCCCCCGACCAGGAGGGCGAGTTATATTTGCTGGGTATGGTTATCGGAATCCGCCAGTTCTCGACGGTGAGACTGATCAGTCTGGCGGATATTCAGACCGTGTCCGGGGCTGTTATCAAGGTGGAGGGTCAGCAATATGAAATTCTGGATCCGAAGCCAACCTACGAGGAAGGCTTTCCCAACGCACGGGCGGAACTCCTGAATTCCGTGCGGCTAAGGCTGGATCGGCGCAAGCCCGCCTCCGGCACCTTCCGGTACTCGCGGGCGTCCATCAATTCAGGTGGGATCGGCCGCATGGTGAAAGAACTCGCCATTATTTACGCAGCCAGCGTGATTACCGGACTTATGGTGTTGAGTATTCTGAAATAGCCGAATGGTTAGCTTCCACAGTCCCTTCATTCTCGTGATGATTCGCAAATTTCGGGGCTTTTCCCGCCGGGCCGGGCCATTGGGGCGCTCTCGGAAGTCTGTTTGCGGTAGCGGATACTATCCCAACCTACCCGATCTGGTAGAAAACGCAAAGAACGTGGTGTCTTCTTAAGCGCCACGAGCAGGCCGGAAGCAAGCCCATCCTGAGCGCACATGCCGCGCCAAGCTAGCAAGCGCTGTCGAGTGTTTCGGCATCGATCTGGATGGCGCACTGAAACCCCCCGAGCAGTCCGAGGACCAACCGTTTCAACCACGGACGGTAACGCTTGGGTGAGCGTTCCCTCGCCTACGAATGGGCAGATTGCACTGGGTTCTGCAACCAAATTAGGTCTCGTCACTGTCCGCTTTCAGCCTTGCGGCCCCCGTATAGCACCGCTCCCCAAAGCGGTCATCGGGCGGAGTTGGCATCCGGGGCCGGGTGTCTCCTTTGGCCGAAGAGGCGCCCGATCCGTCCGGCATTGAATGCAAGGCCGACCGGAGTACCACAGCAATCCCAAGCCGATTTGTTGATACCACCCGTTTGGTCCCGGTTCTAGGCGGCCTCTCGCTCTGGCTATCCGGCTACGGGAAACGCCAGGCTATCCGGCTACGGGAAACGCCAAGCTTCCCGCAGATACTGTCGAATGCCCTGGACGCCTTCTATACGTACCGCCTTTTGTATGTGCCGCCTCCCCCTGATTGCGGATAGCCACTCCCATCGACCTGGATCAAACTTCCCACGGCTTCGCTGCGCATACCCGCATAACCCGTGCGAGGCACGTCCCGAACCCTCTCAACGACTCTGCTCAAAACTGTCCGCCGGTGAGCAAAGAGCGAACTCCAATGGAGGATGGTTTGATTCCTTAGATACTGGAAAAATGGGTAGTAGAGACTATCAGAGTGGCGCATTCATAGCTCCTGTTATTCTCAGTATTTAATAGCGGCCTTTGCAAATTTCACGGCTGGGATCAATTTCCTTGGGTTCGGCGACAGTCAGGCTCGTTAGGCTCATTAATCGGGCTGAAGCCTCATAACTGGACAGGAGAATGAAATGTTAAGAGCCGCCGTTTTCTCAGGACTATTGATATTGGGAATCACCAAAGCTCAGTCCGCAGAAGATTTGAGTAACATACTTGGCCTGATAAGGGCTGCCCCGGAGAATACCTGGATTAAAATGAATACGAATAAGTTCAGTGATGCCTGGGTCCCCAAGGAGCTTCGTCCTCCCTATCCATCTCATATCAATCCAGGCACTATTATCAATGCGTGGAGTTCGTTTGCATGGGACAGCAACCGCGGGGATTTGCTTATTTTTGGGGGAGGGCACGCAAACTACTCGGGCAACGAGGTTTACCGCTGGCGAGGCTCCACGCAAGAGTGGGAAAGGGCTTCACTGCCTTCCGCGCTTGATCCTACGACCCTGATCCCCGAAGGGGATACGCCGCAGTCATCGCACACCTATGACAACTCGGTATTCCTCCCAAAAGCAGATAGGTTCGTAACATTCGGGGGGGCGGCTTTTCAAACCGGAAGCGGTTTCTTTAAACAGAACCCGGACGGCTCCTTCGCAAGAACCGGTCCGTTTTTCTTCGATCCTGCCAAGGCTAACCCCAACGAGGTCGGCGGACCGGATGGGACGGGCGTAAACCCAAATACGCCCGGGGGAACTATGTGGCAGAATCGCGACCATGCCCTCGACCTACCGAGTTCCGTCATGGGAACCACGGATTACGCCTATCAAGACGGAAAGGAAGTCATTTACGTTTCCGGACCTAACGGCGGCGGTTTTGACCACACACTCGTTAAATACACCGTCACTGACCCCCAGGACCCAAGCCAGGATACCTGGGAGATCGTGGGTATAAATTGGATTGGCAGCGGCTCTCACGGGGCAGGGGCTTACGACCCTGTCCGGAACATCTACGTCAAGACCCTTTGGGATGGGGCCCCATTCACATTCTGGGATATCGACCAGGCTGGCCCGGGCAACCGCAACCGATGGGTACAACTCACATCCGTGCCGTCCTCCTTTTCGATAGCAGAAGGGAAGTTTGGGATGGAATACGATCCCGTTCGCGATCGTTTCCTCCTTTGGGGCGGTGGCGGCAATGTATATCAGTTGAATATCGGTAACAGGGATGGAACCGATTGGACCTTAAGCGAGCTTCCCTTGGGAATGAACACGGTAATGCCCCCGGACTATGTGGCGAGAGGAGGCGTTTTGGGCAAATGGCATTACGCGCCCAATTTGGATGTTTTCGTTGGCCTGGAAGGACCGAATGAGGGCAATGTCTGGTTCTTCAAACCGTCTGGCTGGATTGATCCCGGTCCCGCGGCCCCGGCCCCGGAACTCGCTCTGGGCGCCATCGCCCCCTTTGGCAATCAAACGGTGACAGCCAGCGGCGCAGCCCAACACGTCATTCTGAAAAATGTCGGCGCGGCGGCCTACAGCCTCCAGTCTATCGCCACCACCGGCGATTTCGCCGTCACCCACAACTGCGGCGCTAGCCTCCCGGCAGGCCAATCCTGCACTCTGCAAATCACCTTCAGCCCCACCGCCATCGGCGTCCAAACCGGCAATCTGACCCTGACCGGGGCCGACAGCGATCCACTGGTCTCCCCGCTGAGCGGCACCGGTATCGAATCATCCACACCCCTCGCCAGTGATCCACCGGCCTCCCCGCAAAGCGGCACCGGCACCGGTAACGAATCATCCATGCCCCTCGCCAGCACCAACCTAGCCATCAAAACCACCGCACCCAAATCAGCGCCACTCGGCAAAAGCGTGGCCTATAGATTCATCATCACTAACGAAACCAAGAAAACCACCGCCCCTGCTGTCATCGTCACCGGCCAGTTGTCAGACGGCGGCTCCTATACTCAAGTCCCGGCCTTCTGCGGTGTCACTGGACCCACCCTCACTTGTCAACTGAACGACCTTGCTCCCAAGAAGCGGAAAGCGTTCACCGTCAAGGCCAAGCCCAGCGGAAAAGGCAAACTTACCTTCGTTGCCAGCGTCACCGGCAACGTGTCCGATCCCAAGCCGGTCAACAATACGGTGACGGTTTCAACTACCGTAAAGTGAAGCTCGACAACGGGCTTCATTGTTTCCCTTCCACCCGGAAGGCGGGATGGGCACGCGGGGGGCCCGCCCGCCGCCGACCAAACGGATGGCAATGACCAACGTGCCATCACGGCGGAAATTGTATCCCTATACTCAATTACCAATCCGAGCAGCCAGGGCTATAAAGATGCTCGTGCCCATTTGAGCGGTAATGTGGGTGGTCAGGAAACCAAAGCAAGCCACCTCTTCAATTTATTCCAGCATGTCTTTATAGGGGGATACGGCTAAGGGCAGTAAGCCTTCAACGCTCCCATCTGTAATCCGCTGAGCCGCCCGGTCATGCTCGGCCTTTTGCGCGAGGTGGAGCGATGGCGTTATCGGCCTATTGGCAGGGGCATATCGAGGCCTGGCAGACGAGCGG
>NZ_JBTEKS010000206.1:0-7957 GCF_054333355.1 Methylomagnum sp.
CTTCAGCCCACGATCAGGCCCGGTTGTCGCGGGCTGAAGCCCACTCCCACGCCATCGCCTCCGCGCCGACTTCCTCGACCTCTGGCACCTGGGCGCGGCGTTGCAGCCACATCACGCCGAGCAAATCCCAAATGCCCACCCACAGCCGGCGCCAAGTGCCGTACTTGGATACGCCACGGGTGCGGGGCCGGTGATCCACCTCAAAGGAGATGATCCTGCCGCCCGCCCGTTGCGCGAGCGCCGGGAGGAAGCGGTGCATGTGGTCGAAATAAGGCAAGGCCAGGAACAGCGCCCGCGAGAAGACCTTCAGCCCGCAGCCGGTGTCCGGGGTGTGGTCCTTCAACAATCCGCCGCGCACGCCGTTGGCGACCTTCGACGAGAACCGCCGCCAGCCGGTGTCCTTGCGCTGGCGGCGGTAGCCCGCCACCATCGCGGCGGTGCCGTCGGCACTCAGTCCACGCCATGCGGCCAGCAAGGCCGGAATGTCCGCCGGATTGTTCTGGCCGTCGCCGTCCAGGGTGGCGATGACGACGCCCCGCGCCGCCTGTATGCCGGTGCGGAGCGCGGTGCTTTGCCCGCAGCAACGGACATGGCGCAGCACCCGCAGCCGGGGAAACTCGGCCCGCAGCGCGGTGAGCGCCGCCAGGGTGCCGTCGGTGCTGCCGTCGTCCACATAGACGATTTCGTAATCGAGAGACTCGCCCAAGGCGGCGGCGATTTCTTCGATCAAGGGGCGGAGATTCTCGGTTTCGTTATGCACCGGCACGACGACGCTTAATTCCATGGTGGCCTCGTCCTGCGGGTTAGAACGCATTGGAATAATTCACGCCGGGACCGCCCTCCCCCGCCACGATTTCGCCAATGGGGAACACGGTCTCGCCGGACGCCCGCAGCGATTCGACGGCGGCGGCTTCGTCCTCCGGGGCCACGGCGACAATCATGCCGACGCCGCAGTTGAAGGTGCGCAGCATTTCCGCATCGGCCACGCCGCCTTGCGCTTGCAGCCAGCGGAAAATGGGGGGACGCGGCCACGCGCCCAGGTCGATGTGCGCCGCCGCGCCTTCCGGCAACACGCGGGGCAAATTCTCGGTGATGCCGCCGCCGGTGATGTGGGCGAAGGCGTGGACCGGGACGGTTTTCATCAAGGCCAGCAGCGATTTGACGTAAATGCGGGTGGGGGCCATGAGCCAGTCGATCAGCGGACGGCCTTCCAGGTCGGCGGCGGGATCGTCGGCCCGCTCAAGAATTTTGCGGATCAGGGAATAGCCGTTGGAATGGGGACCGGAACTCGCCAACCCCAGCAGCTTGTCGCCGGGCCGGACGCGGGTGCCGTCGAGGATTTCGTCCTTCTCCACCACGCCCACGCAGAAGCCCGCCAGGTCATAATCGCCGGCGCCGTACATGCCGGGCATTTCGGCGGTCTCGCCACCCACCAGGGCGCAGCCAGCCTGTTCGCAGCCCTGGCCGACGCCCTCGATGACCGACGCGGCGACCGCCACATCCAGCTTGCCGGTGGCGTAATAGTCCAGGAAGAACAACGGTTCCGCGCCCTGCACCACGATGTCGTTGACGCACATCGCCACCAGGTCGATGCCGACGCCGCCGTGCCTCCCTGTGTCGATGGCGAGCTTGAGCTTGGTGCCCACGCCATCGGTGCCCGCCACCAGGACCGGGCGGCGGTAGCGGTCCACCGGCAATTCGAACAGGGAACCAAACCCGCCCAATCCGGCCAAAACGCCGGGAATGCGGGTCTTCGCCGCCACGGGCTTGATGCGCTCCACCAGCGCGTTGCCAGCTTCAATATCGACGCCGGCGCTCTTGTAGTCTAGGGAAGTGGGATGGCTCAAACGGGGGGTCTCCGGGGTGAGTGGTGAATTATTAGAACGGTTCAAGTCATGCCGGAGTGCAAGATTTATCTTGCTCTTCATGCCCCCCTGCAAGATGAATCTTGCACTCCTGCGGCCGTTCAAACAAAAACCGGCGGCAACGCGCCGCCGTGAAAGCTATGCTATTTTACATTCCTCCCCACCACCCTGCCGGAAGAACTTGGTTTACCGCCATGAGGTCTTCATTTCATGCAGACCGGCCCGCCGCCCGGCGCGTCTTGGCCTGCTTCAAAATCCTCGTCTGCCTCGCGTTGCCGCTGTTCGGGGACAGTGCCTTGGCCATGGCGACGGCTGGCCTGTACCGCGCCGACCTGCCTGTCCAAAACAAGGACGAGCCGACCCGGGCCGACGCCTTCCGGCGGGGATTGAATCAGGTGTTAAAGCGGGTGGTCCGCCCGGAAGACCTCGCCTCCGGCACCGTCAAATCCTTGTTGGCAAAGCCCGAGTCCGTGGTGCTTCAGTTCGAGTACCCCGGCGAAACCCGCGAAGGTCGGCCCATTCTGCGGGTGGATTTCGACGCCGCCCGTCTCGCCCAACTGCTGGGCAAACGGGGCATCGGTGTATGGGGCGCGGAACGCCCGGACATTTTGGCTTGGATTGCCATCGAAGATAGTCAGCCACCCCGCATTTTTAGCCAGGAACAGAGTCCCGAGCTGGATCGCCTGCTCAGCGAACGCGCCGCCGAATATGGCTTGTCCGTGACGGTGCCGCTGGGCGATTTGACCGACGAGCAAGCCCTGAACACGGGCGACATCGCGACGGGCAACGCCGAGCGCATCCGGATGGCCTCAGTTCGCTATGAAGCGCCGGTCATTCTGGCCGGGCGGCTGGTGTCCAAGCCCGGCGGCGGCGTGGAGGCGGACTGGCGCTTGTATCAAGGATCGAAGGAGGATCGCTGGCAAGGCAAGTCCAAGGACACGGGGGAAGCCATCGGTGCGGGCGTCACAGAGCTTTACACGCGGCTGGCGTCCCGCTCGATTCCTCGCACGCTGGCAGTCAGCACGCAGGCGCTCCGGGTGGTCGGCATCGCCTCCCTGGACGACGCCAACCGGGTCACGGCTTATCTCAACAAGTTGTCGCCCGTCACCAAGGTCGAATGGCAAGCGGCGGGCGCCGATGACGCCTCGTTCCGGGTGAGCGTGCGGGGCGGACGGGAAATGTTGGAGCAAACCCTGGCTCTGGGCACCTTGCTCCGGCCCGATACTGGCGATTCACACGGATTTTCCGGGTTGACCTATCGGATGGTGAAATGAAAGCGCGGCACATACCCAATATCATCTCGGCGGGACGGATACTGCTGGTGTATCCGGTCATCAGTCTGCTTCTGCAAGGCCAGTTCGACTGGGCGCTGGGGCTGTTCGTGGTGGCCGGGGTCTCGGATGCCGTGGACGGCTTCCTCGCCAAGTATTTCCACTGGCAATCGCGGCTCGGCTCCTACCTGGACCCGCTGGCCGACAAGCTGCTGCTGATTTCCTGCTATGTCGCCCTGGCGTGGCTGGGGCTGTTGCCCGTCTGGCTGTCGGCCCTGGTGGTGTTGCGGGATGTGGTGATATTCGGCGGCGCGGTGGCCTATTACTTCCTGCTGCGCCCCTTCGAGGGCCAACCCCTGCTCGTCAGCAAACTGAACACCTTTTTCCAGCTTGTTCTAGTATTCGCCGTGCTGGTCCGGCACGGACTCAGCCCCATCCCCGAGGGCGTGATTACCCTGTTGGTCGGGCTGGTGACGCTCACCACCGTGGTGAGCGGGGTTTTGTATGTTTATGTTTGGGGCACCAGCTATTACCGGGAAACTCGAACCTCTTGAATAACCAAAACCCATCCTATACAACTGGAGTCCGAACTTTAATTTGGACAATCGCGTAAGCGATTTGAAAAATGTCAAAACTAAAGTTCGGACTCCAGAATCGTGGAACGATAGAAACTAGATTCCTTCCGACAATTCTAATCAGTGCTAAAACCTATGACCGACTCCGACATTTCCACGCGGTTCCGCCGCATCGGGTTAATTACTATTGCCGCCGTGTATTTCCTGATTATGGTGGGCGGCATCGTCCGCGCCTCCGGGGCCGGAATGGGCTGCCCCGACTGGCCCACCTGCTTTGGGCGCTTGATTCCCCCCACCGAGGAATCCCAGTTGCCGCCGGATTATCACGAGAAATATATCGGCTATGGCGATACCACGTTCAATCCGATCAAAACCTGGACCGAATACGTCAATCGGCTAGTGGGCGTGACCATCGGCATCTTGATATTGACGACCCTGATCCGCTCCATTCCCTACCGGAAAATAGACCCGGCAATATTCCATTTATCCGTGGGAATATTCCTCTTGGTGGGGTTCCAGGCATGGCTAGGATCGAGGGTGGTGGCCAGTGATTTACGCCCGGTGATGATTACCATCCACATGGTGGCGGCGTTTTTAATTGTCATTATGCTGATATATACCATCAGCCGTTCGCAGCGGGATATTCTCCAACGCATCGGCACCGATGCCTTGCCGCCCAAACTGCGCACGGTGTTAATGGTGGCGATGGGAATGACCTTGCTGCAAATCGCCATGGGCACCCAGATTCGGGAAGCGGTGGACGGCATTACCAACGCGGACGTGGTATTGGAGCGAAGCATCTGGCGGGAGCATTTCCCCATCATTTTCTATATCCACCGCACGTTCTCGTCCATCATCCTGTTCACCAACCTGTGGCTGGCGTGGAAGCTCATCCGTTCGCTAGCACCGGGCCATTTGCTGCGGGGCTTCGCCTACGCGCTGGGCGTCCTGGTGGTGTGCGCCGTGCTGACCGGCGTGAGTTTGGATAGATTGGGATTCCCGGCCTTCGTGCAGCCGGTTCATCTGCTGCTGGCGAACCTGATTTTCGGCTGCCAGTTTTTTCTATTCACCGCGTTGCGGTATGCGGATCGACGGAATCAGGCGAATGATTCGGCGGCGACGGTGGCGGGTTAAGTCGAAAACGATTAGTCGCTTTGGAGCGGATAACATCCCTTGAAGGGATGTTATCCGCGCATTACTTGGCACCCAGACACATGATATGCGGGCGCTTTCGAGTTTTGCCCGATATTCAATCGGAACCTGAATCAGAGGAAACCTTTAATTCCTCTAGCACGCCTTGATCCTCGGCTTGCAGCGCTGGGTTGCCTGGATGTTCATGAATAATCCTATCCAGCGCCCGTAAATCAGCCATGAGTCGATGGCGTTTATGGGGCGGCACAAACCTTCCACTAGGATACTGCCAATATAGGACGGTCTTTTTCAGCCGTTTCTTTTTTTCAAGCAATTCCTCGTAGGATGGTTCCGGTTTTCGTTTGAATAACCCTAAAAGAAAAGAAAAAAAGCCTGTGCTATTGGAATTATGGCTCACGTAACGGCCTCAATGCGCGGTCATTGTCGGGATGATGGGAATGTTGGCCTGCTTATGCCCCAATCCTGACCCTGCGCCAAGAATTCTAAAGCAAGCCTGAAAGTAAACGGCCAATCCCCCGATGCCTTTATAGCCAATAGAATTACTTAGAATTTTAAGTGGCTGTTTTTAGCGGGGATGAGAGCGAACGCAGTTTACCTGATCGTATTAGTTTTGGCATGGGGTGGCCGAATCCAAAACAGGGCAATCGCGCTATGCCTCTCTGGTCCCCTTTCCAGCGGGAGAAAAAAACGCCGCGCCACCATAGCGCGCCAGCCGCGAATCCAAAGGGAATCAATCGCAGACCATCGGCGCGGGGATGTGCAGGCTTGAATCCTGGGAATTGAGCACCTGGACGATTTCCTCCAATTCCAGGGCGGGCCGATGCCAAGGGATTTTCAGCCAGAACACCTGCCCCCGCACTAGGCGCGGCGCGATTTCCGTCACGATATTCTTGTCCATGAAGGGCTTCCGGGCCGACTCGGCTTCCTCCTTGGTTTTGTAAAGCCCCAGGGAAAGCGCCCCTTGCAGCGGGCCCTTCTCGAATAGCCAGGCATCCACCACGCCCTTTCCCGCCAACGCCCGGCGGTTCTCCCGCGCCACATCCAGGTTGATGGCCTTCGGATACAGTATCCACCAACCCTCCGGCACGTCCCCCGACAGGGTGACGATATTGGCGTCCGGCGTCTGGCTTTTCAGCAGGTCCAACAAGTTGTCAGCCTCCGCACGGGTTTGGGCCGGGCCGATTTGGTAGCAATCGGTGGGCTTGGGCGGCGGCTTGGGTTTCGATTCCGGCGCGGGAATGTCCTCCCCGGCCATGCCTGGATCAACCACCTCGCCTTCGGGCACTTCGTCGGCGTCGGGCGCTTTGCCCAATTCGCTGGTCAAGGCGATGCGCTCCACGCCGCTGGGTATCACCAATTCTTGATACGAACTCTCGGTGTTCTTGTCTTGCCGGAAGCCGATCTCCCAGGCAAAAAACACCAGATTCGCTAAAACGAGGAAATATAAAAGATATTTCATGAACCTTTATCCGCCAGGATGAGCAATCCGCGTAGGACCAGATCGGGATCGAGCCGGTAAGGTATCGCCAATAATCGACCGATGGCTTCCCCGGCACCGCCACATAGTATCAAGCTGGGCGCATGACCCAGACGCTCGGAGGCTTCCCGCTGAGTGTTCTCAATCAGTCCGGCAGCCGCCCGGAGAACGCCACCCGCCACGCCATCGGCGGTGTTCCGCCCCAACCAGCCGCTTGCGCCGCCATCCACCGCTTGGACGCCCCGCGTTTCCAGCCGCAGCGCCCGTTTCATCAGGGCCGGACCCGGCGCGATGAGTCCGCCCAGATGCCGCCCCTCGCCGTCCAGCACATCCACCGTCAACGCCGTTCCCGCATCGACCACACAGACCGGCAGCGGGCAATGATGACGGGCGGCGATGAGCGCCACCCAGCGGTCCACGCCCAATTGTTCGGGCCGCTCGTAGCCATTGCTGACGCCGCAGGCCTGGGCCTCGCTCCGGGCGAACTGGACCGGCACCCGCCACCGCCGGGCCATCCAATCCTCCAGCTTCTCGGCGATGACCGCCCCGGCCACGTTGGACACCTGCACCGCGTCCGGCGCGGGCAAGGCCGACCATTCGGAATCCAGCCGCGCCGGCGCCGCCTCGTCCGTCGCGAACGCCCCGCCCGCCACGATCCGGCCTTGCTCCGCCCGGCCCCATTTCAGCCGCGAATTGCCGATGTCCACCAGCACCAACGAGGAAGCGCGGGCATCTTGTCCGCGACCATAACGGGCGGGACGCCCGCTCTCCGCTGCGTTTTCCGGCATCATCCGTCCCCCGCCACCCGCAGCCGCACATCGCCCGACGCGAACCGCCGCAGGCTGCCGTCCTCGCATTCCAGCACCAGCAAGCCTTCGTCGCTCACATCGGCGATGCGGCCCTTGATCCGCGCCTCGCCGACATGCACCACGGCGTCCCGGCCTTGGAAGCGATGCAAGCGCCGCCACTCGGGCAGCCAGGGCGCCAAGCCATAGCCCTCGTAATCGGCCACCAGGGGCAGCAGCTCGTTCAACAAGGCGGCGACCAAACGATTGCGCGGCGGGGCGGACGCGCCCGAAACACCGGCGAGATCGGCCCACGGCTGGTCGATGGCGCGGCCCAGCCTCGGCGGCATATGGCGGTTCAAGCCCACGCCGATGACCACCACGCAGGAGCCATGGGCCTCCCCCGCCACTTCCAGCAGGATGCCGCCCAGCTTGCTCTCGCCCCACAGCACATCGTTCGGCCACTTCAGCCCGGCCTCACCGAAGCCCAGCCCGGCCAGCGCCCGGACGACGGCCACGCCCACCGCCAAGCTCAGCCCCGCCACCCGCGACGGGCCTTCGAAGCGCCACAACAGCGACAGGTAGATATTCGACCCGAACGGCGACAGCCATTCCCGGCCTATCCGCCCGCGCCCGGCGGTCTGGGTTTCGGCGAGGCACACCGTGCCCGCGACCGCGCCGGCGGGGGCGGCTTGCATCAAATAGGTGTTGGTGGAATCGAGTTGGTCGTGCAGTTCGAGCTTGGCGAGCAAGGCGGCGGCGGGCGGGTTCAGGTCGGCGCGGATGGCGGCCTCGTCCAGCAATTGCAGCGGCGACACCAGCCGGTAGCCCT
>NZ_JBTEKS010000207.1:0-7953 GCF_054333355.1 Methylomagnum sp.
CTTCCCCCCCTCATCGACGCCTGGACCGAACGCGACTGGCTCCGCCCGCTGGACCGGGCCTTCATGCGCTTTCTCCAATCCCTCGACCCGGCGGCGGAAAACCTGTGCCTGCTCGCCGCCACCCTCGCCAGCCATCAGCTAGGCCGGGGCCACATCTGCCTCGATCTGGCCGCGACCCTGGCCGCGCCCGACGAGGCGCTGTCCCTGCCGCCGGAGGGCGAATCGGAATATTACCGCCCGCCCCTGCCCTCCACCGCGCTGGTGGGCCTGACGGTCGGGGCGTTCCAAGCGGCGCTGGACCGCTCGGCGCTGGTGGGTAATGGCGCCGGACCCGCGCCGCTGGTGCTGGACGGCGAACGGCTGTACCTGCGGCGCTATTGGGAATACGAGCGGCAAGTGGGCGAATCCATCCGCGCCCGGCTGGCCCACGCCGCCGAAGTGCCCGACGATCTGGCGGCGCGACTGAACCAACTCTTCCCCGGCCAGTCCTCCCCCGGCGCGGGCGAAACGGTCGAGCCGGACTGGCAGAAGATCGCCTGCGCCATGGCGGCGGGGGGCTTCTTCACCGTCATCACCGGCGGACCCGGCACCGGCAAGACCACCACCGTGGTGCGCCTCCTGGCCCTGTTGCAAAGCGCCGCCCGGCAACGGGGACCGGCGCTGCGCATCCGCTTGGCCGCGCCCACCGGCAAGGCCGCCGCCCGGCTCACCGAATCCATCGGCAACGCGGTCAACCGCCTGCCGGAATCCATGCGCGAGGCCATCCCCACCGAAGCCAGCACCCTGCACCGGCTGCTGGGTGCCCGGCCAGATACCCGCCACTTTCGCCACCATCCCGGCAATCCCCTGCACGCCGACTTGGTGGTGATCGACGAGGCGTCGATGATCGACCTGGAAATCATGGCGGCGCTGCTGGCGGCCTTGCGCCCGGAAACCCGGCTGGTGCTGCTGGGGGACAAGGACCAGCTCGCCTCGGTGGAGGCCGGCTCGGTGCTGGGCGATTTATGCCAGGACGCCGACCGGCCCGGCTATCAGCCCGACACGGTGGCTTGGCTGTCCGCCGTGACCGGCGAGGACTTGAGCGGCCACGCCGGGCCGGGCGGGGCGCTGGCCCAACGGATCGTCTCGCTGCGGGTGAGCCACCGCTTCACCGCCGGGAGCGGCATCGGCCAGCTATCCCGCGCCGTGAACGCGGGCGATGGGGTGGAAACCGCGACGATTCTGAGCCGCCAGCCGCCCGACCTGGCGCGGGTCGCGCTGACCGAACAGGACGGCAGGGCGCTGGAAAGGCTGGCGCTGGACGGCGGGCGGGAGCATTTCGCCCGTGGTCCCGTGGACGCGAACGCCGCCGCCCCATCGCCCCTCCCGTCGCCACCCCAAGGCTACCGGCTATACCTGGAAACCTTGCGCCAAGGCCGCCCGTCCCTGGACGCCAGCCGCGAGGCGCACGAGGCCTGGGCCGACGCGGTGCTGGACGCCTTCGACCAATTCCAGTTGCTTTGCGCGTTGCGGCGGGGGGACTACGGGGTGGAGGGCTTGAACCGGCGCATCGCCGAGGCGCTGCACCGGGCGGGGCTGATCGGCCAAACCCAAGGCTGGTACGAGGGTCGGCCCGTGCTGGTCACGCGCAATGATTACAGCTTGGGGCTGATGAATGGCGACATTGGCATCGCTTTGCGGCTGCCGGATTTCTCCGGCGCGGCGGATTCCGGTCCCGCCCGGCTGCGGGTGGCGTTCCGCCAGCCGGATCGGAGCATCAAATCAGTGTTGCCGAGTCGGCTGACCGAGATCGAGACGGTCTACGCCATGACCGTGCATAAGTCCCAAGGCTCGGAGTTCACCCATGTGGCCCTGGTGCTGCCGGATCGGCCCAATCCGATTTTGACGCGGGAATTGATCTACACCGGGCTGACCCGCGCCAAGACTTGGCTCAGCCTGCTGCTGCCGGATGAGGGCATTCTGCCCCAGGCCATCGCCCGGCGGGTGCATCGGTCGGGGCGGCTGGGGGAAATTTGCGGCTGAGCGAACAGCGAACCCGGCACAATTGTCGGAAACCCGACAACCCAGCGCCGCGCATCCGGCCCGAACCAACCCGCGCATTTAAGCGGCTTCTCAGGCTCAACAAGGCCGCTCGCCACCCCATTTCCATCTAGCTGCTCCATTTCAGGGCAGGCCCGCGCCGTCCGCGCTCCGGCACTGGTCATTTCGCCCCGCCCAAGGGGGGTTCATCGCGAATCGCATCCCGCCTCGCCCGAATTTCCGTGACAAACCCCGCCTGTCCCAACCTATGGCACGCTTATCGCTTCCCCTTAGCCATAGTCCAGGAGAATGACTCACGGTGCCGAGAATCGTGAACACTCGAATCTCTTAAACCCCTTCAGTAACCAGGCAACGCTCTCAGCAAATCATGGGTATCTTCGGTAAACTGGCAAACCCGGACGGCAAGGGTCGGAATGGCATGAACAGCGAAGCCAGTGGCTTTTTCCAACGCGGCCCGAATCTCTCGGCGAGGGATCGGGTCAAACTGGAAAACGGCGGTTGAGGAGGCTGGCATGTACGTCTGCATCTGCCGGGCGGTCACAGACCGTCAAATCCGGGTCGCGATAGACGGCGGGGCTTGCACCCGTAAGCAATTGGCCGAATGCCTGGGCGTGGGCCGGGTTTGCGGCAAGTGCAACGCCGACGTCAAGGCCATGCTGGCGGGCGCGGCCAACTGCGGCAAGGCCGGGGGATGCCCCGCCAAGCCGAACTAGGCGAGCCGCCTGAACCCGAACATTTCACCCACAGGAAGCACACACATGAAGGGCGATAACAAAGTCATCGAATATCTCAATAAAGTCCTGACCAACGAATTGACCGCCATCAACCAATACTTTTTACATGCGCGGATGTTCAAGAATTGGGGACTCCACAAGCTCAACGAGAAGGAGTACCACGAATCCATTGACGAGATGAAGCACGCCGACAAGCTGATGGAGCGCATCCTGTTCCTGGAAGGCTTACCGAACCTGCAAGACCTCGGCAGGCTCAAGATCGGCGAGCATACCCAGGAAGTCTTGGAGTGTGATCTGACCTTGGAACTGGACGCTATCCCTGTGCTGCGCGAGGCCATTGTGTATTGCGAGCAAATCAAGGATTTCGTCACCCGCGAGCTGTTCGAGAACATTCTCGAAAGCGAAGAAGAACACGTCGATTGGCTGGAAACCCAGTTGGACCTGATCGGCAAGATCGGCATCCAGAACTACCAGCAATCCATGATGTAAACGATTGTCGTAAGCGAAAGGCGCATTCGGGCGGTTTTATACCGCCCTTTTTTTGTGCATAAGAAAGCGCGCCCTACGTCGGCGCTTCCACCCTATCCAATATCAACTTGTACTCAATGGCATCCACCAAGGCTTGATAGCTGGCGTCCACCATGTTCGCGGACACGCCCACCGTGCCCCACTTATTGTGGCCGTCGGTGGATTCGATCAACACCCGCACGGCGGCGCGGGTGGCTTGGCTGGTGGTCAACACCCGCACCTTGAAATCGGTCAGCCGCATGTCGGCCAGGGTCGGATAGAAGCCAATCAGCGCCTCCCGCAAGGCGTTGTCCATGGCGTTCACCGGGCCATTGCCCCGCGCCATGGTGCTGGAAACCTGATCCCCCACCCGTAGCGTCACCGTCACCTCGGATTCGGGCTGGCCTTCGTGGCCCTGTTTCTCATCGACCACCCGGAAGCCGTCCAACTCGAAATAACGCCGGAAGCGGTGCATGGCCTTCAGCAGCAGCAGTTGGAACGACGCCTCCGCGCCCTCGTAGGCGAAGCCGCGATGCTCCAACTCCTTGACCCGCTGGATGGTCTCGCGCACCGCCGGATCGTTCGGGTCCAGGTCCGTATCCAGGCCCATTTCGGCCAACTTCAAATGAATCGTGCTTTTCCCCGCCTGATCCGAGACCAGGATTTGCCGCTCGTTGCCGACCAATTCCGGGTCGATGTGTTCATAGAGCCGCGAGTCCTTGCGGATGGCCGAGACATGGATGCCGCCCTTATGGGCGAAGGCGTTGATGCCGACGAAGGGCTGGTGTTGCCAGGGCAGGCGGTTCGCCATCTCGTTGACATAGCGGGACAGCGAGCCGAGTTGGCACAGCCGCTCTGGGCTGACGCCGCAGTCCAGGCCCATTTTGAGTTGCAGCACCGGGATGATCGACACAAGGTTGGCGTTCCCGCAACGCTCGCCAATGCCGTTAATGGTGCCCTGGACCATCTTCGCGCCCATCCGCGCCGCCGCGATGGAGTTGGCAACGGCCAGTTCGCAATCGTTATGGGCGTGGATGCCGATGGTCGTGTCGGGGAACAGCTTGACCATGTCCCCCACCACCTGCGACACCACGTAGGGAATGCTGCCGCCATTGGTGTCGCACAACACCAGCGCATCCGCCCCACCCTCCCAGGCCGCTTTCAGCACCTCGATGGCGTATTCCGGGTTGTCGCGGTAGCCGTCGAAGAAATGCTCGGCGTCGAAGAACACTTGGGGCAAATGCTGTTTTAAGAAGGCCACGGAGTCGCGCACCAAGTCCAGATTCGCGGCCAGTTCGATGCCCAACGCCTTGGTGACGTGCAAGTCCCAGCTTTTGCCAAACACACAAGCGCCGTCCGCGCCGCTCTCGGCCAGGTAGCGGAGTCCCTTGTCGTTCTCGGCGGCGTTGCCGGGCCGGGCCATGCTGCCGAACACCGCCAGCTTGGTGTGACTCCAGCGCCGCCCGCGCGTCAGCTCGAAAAAGCGATCATCCTTGGGGCTGGCGCCCGGCCAGCCGCCCTCGATCCAGTCCATCTGGAATTCGGCGAGGCGGTCGGCGATGCGGGCCTTGTCCTCGGCGGAGAAGTTGATGCCAGCGGTTTGGCCGCCGTCGCGTAGGGTGGTGTCGAACAGTTGGATGCGGTCCGGTTGCGTGCGCATAGCGTTGATCTGATCTTACTGAATGGGAATCGGGAGGCCCGGTGGGATTGGGGGCGTCATGGGTTTCAATCGTTTCAATCCATTCCCGACATCATCCGCCGGGACAGAAATCTACCGGCTGATGGGACCAGTGGATTGGCCTCCTCATGCATAAAGAAGGCTATCAGATAGGATAGCCGGGCGATGTCCGGTGGTAAATCTTCGCATCCATGGAAGCCCCGCGCACAAAAAAGGGAGCCAGAAGGCTCCCTTTTTCGCCGGATACCAGGGGTCGGTTTAGAAACCGAAGCCCAGGTAAGCGCCGGTGGTCAGGCCGTCGGTGTCCGTCTTGTTGTAGACGGTGCCAACGCCCGGAACGGTGGACTTGTAGCTCAGATCGTCGCCGGTGAAGTTGTAGCGGAAGTCGATACCCGCCCACAGGCTCTTCCAGATGCGATATTCCACACCCGTGCCCAGCATCAGGCCCGGATTCAACACCGTTACGCCGCTGGAGGGCGGGCTGATGACGTTGATGCTTAGACCGAAGGGGATGATCCAGGGACGCAGGTCACCCTCCAGCAGATTGAACTTGATCTTGGGAGAAGCCGACAGGGTGAACTGGGTCAGCTGGTTTCTGATCTTGATGGTGCCCGGCGGAGTGCCAGCGATGTTGTTGGAGGCGGCGTCTACCAGGGTGTTCCAGCTTGAACCGAAGTTCATGTACTGGAACATGACTTCGCCATCGACCGCGATCATGTCGGTCATGCCCCACAAGTCGTTGGTCAGGCGATGGTCGAAGCCAGCACCCACGTACCAACCTTCACCGTCCTTCTGGGTCGGAGGCGTGCCGGTCAAACCGAGCGCGTTGGTGTTGTTGTTGACGAGCAACAATTCATTGTTGCGGGCATGTTCCATCTTCGCGTAACCGCCACGGAAGAACAGCAGGTCGCTGCCTTCTTCTGCCTTGGCCAGCTTCGCGTCGATTTCCTGCTGCTTGGCTTCAACCTGCTGAACCGCAGATTGAGCTTCGGCCCTGGCTTCGGAACGGGTCCGGCCCAGCTCGGAACGCAGGCTGGAGACTTCGTCTTCCAGTGCCCGCAGGCGACGGTCGGCGCTGGAAGCCACAGGCGCGGCGGCAACCGTAGCGCGCTTGTGCTTGACGACCTTGCTGGACTTCGCCTTAGCCTTCTTCTGGTGAGCCATGGCCGCTTCCGGAGCCATGCCAGCCACTAACAAACCGGCGGTAATCATTGCCGCCAAACCCATGGATTTCTTAATCGTTTTCATAAGTATTAGCCCCCTTCAGTAGTTGTGAGGAGTTAAATTCGTTGCACGCTAGCAACAAAAAGTTGCGCAACGGCTGGATGCTAACAAAAAACCAGCGACACAACAACGATTCCATGGAAAGAAATGTAAAAAATTTTGCCAACCCGCCCGCTCTCAAGCTGGCTGAAACACTTGCGGCAAACGGCCCACGCGACAAATACCGGAACAAACAAAAGGTTGCCCTGGCCCCTGAAAGCCTTCCTGGCACCTCGTCCGGCGTTGTTGCCTGTTTCCAACGAATCCATATACAAGGTCCGTACTAGCCCAACTGGCAACACGCCCCATTGATGCGGTTATAATGCGCGGCTTCGCCGTTTCGGGTAGTGTCCATTTAATCAATGACTTCCCGCCCTTCGCCCAGGGTCCAGCAAGCCCGTGGGTCGGTGTGGTGGTGGCCCAACGGAAAGCTTCGGTCTCTGTTTGCGTCAGCCAAACAAGAGTCCGGGCCAATTCGAGGCAACATCCCCTCTTCCACCCATGAAGACGGGCGAGGAACCGCCCGCGATTCATCTATTCGTGAACCCAATAACCTAGAGGCACGGCATGGCCGTAAAAAATCGCTTACACCGCAGTGAACTGGCGGTCCCCGGCAGCAATAAGCGCATGTTGGAGAAAGCCCCGGATTCGGGCGCCGACATGGTTTTCCTGGACCTGGAAGACGCCGTGGCACCGGACGACAAGGCGCAGGCACGGGCCAACATCATCGAGGCGCTGCAAACCTACGACTGGTCGAAATGCGCCGTGTCCATCCGCATGAATGGCCTGGATACCCATTACGCCTACCGCGATTTGGTCGAGGTGGTGGAAGCGGTCGGCGACAAGCTCGACACCATTCTTATTCCCAAAGTGGGCAGCGCCGCCGACGTGTATTTCGTCTCGACCATGCTCTCCCAGATCGAAGCTTATAAAGGCTTCAAGCAGATCAATATCCACGCCCTCATCGAAACCGCGATGGGCATGGCGAACGTCGAGGAAATCGCCCGCACCTGCCCGGAGCGCATGGAGGCCATGGTGTTCGGCGTGGCCGACTACGCCGCCTCCGTCCGCGCCCGCACCACCCAAATCGGCGGCGCCAATCCCGACTACGGCATGTTGACCGACCCGGACGAAAGCGGCGCCCGCTTCTTCCACTGGGGCGACCAGTGGCACTTCGGTATTTCCCGCATGGTGGCGGCGTGCCGCGCCTACGGTCTCCGCCCCATCGACGGCCCGTTCGGCGACTTCGGCGACCCCGAGGGTTATAAGGTCGCCGCCCGCCGCGCCGCCGCCTTGGGCTGCGAGGGCAAGTGGGCCATCCATCCATCCCAGGTCGCCCTGGCGAACGAAGTCTTCACCCCGACCGAGAAGGAAGTCTCCCGCGCCCGCCGCATCCTGGTGGAAATGGAGCAGGCCGCGAAGGAAGGCAAAGGCGCCGTGTCGCTGGATGGCCGCTTGATCGACGCCGCGTCCATCCGCATGGCCGAGAACGTGGTCAGACAAATTGAACAAATCGAATCCCGTCAATCTTAAATCCCCAAGGGCCAGCACCTAAAGGTGCGCGAGACGCGCCCCAGCCAATCATGAGGAAGCAAGCGCAGTGAACATCCATGAGTATCAAGCAAAGGAATTGCTGCAAACTTACGGCGTGCCGGTCCCCAACGGCACCGTGGCCTTCATTCCGGAGGAGCCGCGCTCACTGGTGTTCGCGGACCGAGCCGGCGCCTTCCG
>NZ_JBTEKS010000208.1:0-7946 GCF_054333355.1 Methylomagnum sp.
GTCCGCTTCCGTCGCGGCATGGGCCGCACCACGGAATCGCGGTCGCGGGCGGGCGACTGGACGGTGGGGGGTGTGAGGGGCAGGGAATTTTCCTCGTCCAGCATGGCGGGGTTTTATCTCGGTGAAAGGGTTGATTTTTCTTTCTCGTTTCCACGCGCCGACGTGGGAATGCAGTCTTGGCCGCTCCAGCGGCCCGGCGGTATTCGCGACGCTGGAGCGTCGCCCCCGGCATTCCCGCGCCGGAGCGTCACTCCCATTAAGTTAAGCCGGTCTGGAGTCCGAACTTTAGTCTGGACAAGGGCTTAAGCCGTTGAAAAACGTCCAAACTAAAGTTCGGACTCCAGCGGTCACAGCGCTCGGTTTTCTTAACTTAATGGCAGTGACGCCGACGCGTGGGAACGAGGCGAACGACTCAGCCAGCGTTCCGTTTTTCGGAGGCGGCGCCCAGGCTTTCCGCCACCCAGCCCGCCGTGGTGCCTTCCAAGCGGTGGCTCAGGATGGCCGAGAGGTTGCAGTAGAGGGTCGCGGCGATTTTCGGATAACGGCGACGCAGCCGTTCCAGGCTGGCCTTGTCCACCCGCAGCACCTCGGTGGGTTCCACGGCCTGGACATCGGCGGTGCGCGGCTCGCCGGTGACGAAGGTCATCTCGCCGAACACATCGCCCTGGCTGAGCCGTCCCACCTCCTTGCGGTTCTCGTTGACGCGGACCACCACCTCCGCCGCGCCTTCGAGGATCAGGTACATCTCCTCGCCCCGCTCGCCCTGCCGCACAATGCTGTCGCCGGGCTGGTATTGCTCGACGGTGCCCAGCAAGGCCAAGCGCTTCACGTCGCCGAGGCTCATGCCCTTAAACAACTCGCCCCGCTCCATCACCGCCCCGCTGATCTTGAGGCGCAGCACATCCCACGGGCTGATGAGGGACACGCCCGCGATGAGGAAGGGCGTGATGAGCAAATCGCTGAGCAGGGCGGTAATCATCGACAAAGCCGCCAGATAGCCGAAGGACAGGATCGGCCCGAACTCGGAGATCACCAACATGCCGAAGCCAATCGCCAATGCCACCGCCGAGCCGACCACGGGCCGGAGCTCATGGGCGAGGGTGCGTTGCAGGGCCAGCATTTGGTTCTGGGTGCTTTTGAGTTCCTTCTGGAAGGCGATCATCAGATGGATGGTGTCATCGACGATGATGCCGAGGGCGATGATCGCCACCGAAATCGTGCCGGGACTCAAGGGGATGTCGAACCAGCCCATGATCCCGTAATGCATGGAAATCGGCACCAGATTGGGCACCATCGCCAGGAAGCCCACCTTCACCGACATGAACAGCAGGGAAATCAGCACGAAGATCGAACCCACCGCCAGGGCCAGGCTGCTGATCTGCCCCGTCGCCATGGAGTCCGCCGCGTTGTTGATGAGGATGCCCTCGCCCGCGAAGCGGATTTTCAGGTTCGGCGAGAGAGTGGTCCGGGCGAATTCCTCGGTCTCCCGCAGCAACCGATTAAGCTGGGAGGAACCGGAAATGTTGTGCCGCACCATGATGGCGGCCTTGGAGAAATCGAAGTCCGCCACCTGCTTGAGGTCTTCGTTGTCCAGCATCAACAGGTATTGGGAGACCAGTTCGCTGCTGTCCGGCACGGTGGCGAAGCTGGGGTTGCCGTCGTTCAGTTCCCGGTTGATGAGCTTGAGATAGTCCACCAGCGAGACGGTCTTGTCGAAGCGGCTGTTGAGGAAGTCCTGCAACTTGGCGATGTCCCGCAGCACCTCGGGGTGCTTCAAGCCGTCGGTGACGCCGGTTTCGGCCACCACGTAGAAGTTCTGCGCCCCGGCCAGCTTGTTGTGGACATCGGTGAAGGACTGGCGCACCGGGGAATCCTCTTTGAGGAAGCTGATGAAGTCCGAGTCCACCTGCACCCGGAACCAGCCCGCCACCGACAGCGCCATGGTCACGGTCACGATGGCGATGGTCCAGCGCCGCCGCCGGTCGCTGAAATTGGTGATGGCGGCTTCCAGCCACAGGAAGAACCGGCCATTGTGATGCTCGTCTTCCGGGACCAGGAAGCTCTTGGGCACCGGCAACAGGCTCAGCATGGCGGGCACGCCCAACAGGGTCGCGAACAGGCTGGCGACGATGCCGAAGGAGGCCGCGATGCTGAATTCCTGCAACATGACCACGCTGTTGACCGCCCCGGAAGCGAACCCCAAGAACGTGGTGAGGTTGGTCAGAATCAAGGCCAGACTGGCTTTCAAGACCATGTTGCGGAGGGCCGTCGCCTTGTCCTCCCCGGCCCGGAGGTGATCCGCGTAGACGGACAGCATGTGCACGTCTTCGGTGCTGCCGATGACCAACAACAGGGTGGGCAGGGAGGCGTTGATGGGATTGACGTTGTAGCCCATGTAGCCCATGAACCCCAGCATCCACACCATGGCGAAGCCGCCGGTGGCTATCGGCAATATCGCCGCGAGTCCGGCCCGGAACAGGTAAATGAGCATGACCAGCATGACGGTCACGCTCACCGGCGTCAGCACCCTGTTGTCGTGTTCGATGTATTCGACGATGGTGAGCTTCAAGAGGGGCATGCCGATCTGGTAGATGCCCGCGCCGGTCTTGGCTTTCTGCTCGGCGATCAGGGCATTGATGGCGCCCGTGACCCGCTGGTTATAGCCGGGGTCGCCGGGGCGGCTGGCGAGATAGGCGTTGATGGCCGTGGTCTTGCCGTCCTTGGAGACCACGTTGTTGAGGAAGATTTCGTTGGCGAGGGCGTCGGCCCGGATGCGCGCCGCCTCCTCGTCGCTGTCTGGCGGGGCGCCCATCAACTGGTTGGTGTCCAGCATCCCGCCATCGGACTTGATCTTCCGCACCGTCGCCAAGCTGACCACGCGGGTGACGCCCTCCACCTTGTACAGCCTGTCGGTCAATTCCGAGACCGCTTGCAGATACTTGGGCTGGAACACATCGTCGCTGGACAGCACGATGGAAATCAGGATGTCGTCGCCGAAGGTCGCCTTGGTCTGGTCGTAGTAAATCTTGTCGGGGTCGCCCGCCACCATCATTCCTTCCGAGGAAGGGTCGATCACCAGCCGTTGCAGGCCGGGCACGAATGCCGCCGTGATCAGCAGCAGAATAAGGGCTACCAGCCAGGGATGCCGGGGTATCCAGATGAGTGTCGCTTTCACGGGGTTGTCTCGCGTATGGGTGGGATGGCTTCGGGTGGGTTTGTTCCCTCTCGCACCGGGAGAGGGCTAGGGTGAGGGGCAGGTCAAATGGGATTTCTTCCTTAGAAAAGCAAAGCTTGGCGGGTGGATGTTTGTGGAAGAAATCCTTTTTTGATCCCCCTCGCCCCACCCTCCCCAATCGCAAACGGTCATTCCGGGAGCGCCGGAATGACCCTTCCCAGACCGCGTAGGCCGGGCATGTATCCCATGCCCGACATGGCTTAGTCCAACGCTAGCGTCGGGCATGAACACATGCCCGACCCACGGGATTTGGGGGGTTATTTATGACCTGTTCCTTAACGGGTCGGCTTGGTGAGGCTGCGCTCCGTGAAGAAATCGGCGTCCAAGTTCTGATCCATGACCCGCTTGTTGGTCTCGATTTCAGTCTTGTGATGGCTGATGAGGTCTTGCACCACGGTCTTGCTGCTGCGCCACATCTGGTCCCTGATGTTATTGAGGTTGCTGATGAGGGCGGTCTTCACCAGCCGGTCGTGGGTGTCGTAATACTCGGTTTTCACGGTGAACAGGATGTCCTTGCGCACCCACACCACCCGCTTGCTGTAGCCGGAGTCGCTTTTTTCCTCGTCCGTGGCGGGGGTGATTTCCACCACGTAGCAAGACTGCCCGTCATAGTCCTCGCTCTTGATCAGGTTATAGGCGTGGGTTTCCAGGTTTTCCGGGCGCATGTCCTCGAAAGCCAGATCGCTGCCCATGAACTTGTTCTTCTTGCCCCCGGCGGCGATGCGCTTCACATTGCGGAGCGCGGGCAGGTAGAGCCACTGGTCGTCCCCGGCGGCGCCCCGCTCCCAGGTCAACAGGCCCACATCGCGGATATCCGCCGGGGCCAGGAACTTGATGAGCGCCCGGGTGGTGCCATCGTCCTCCCTGAGGGAGTAGTTGACCATTTCCCGCTCCGTGGCCTTGCCGGCGTCGTCGATCAGGCGCATCACCGCCCGCGATTCCTCATCGCGGGTCTCGTGGCGTTGTTTCTGGGCCTGCATGATGTCCTTGCCGCTCATCTCCGCCTGGGCCAGGAGCGGCAGCAGTCCGAGCAGAACGAAAGCCAGGGGACGTATCGGGAAGCGCATGGGTGTGACCTCTTATGAATGGTTGGTGGGGTTAGAACGTGTAGCTGACGATGGAGAACACGCGGTCGTTGCGGGTCCAGCGGCCAAAGAAGGTGGTGTTGTCGCCGGTGAAGATGTCCGCGCCGAATTTGATTTGCAGGTCATCCAAGGGTTTGTGGACGATCTGGAATTGGCCGAAGGCATCATTCTTCACCACGTCCTCGCCCCCGGCCAGTTCCAGGCTGGTCTTCTCGTTGAACTTGATGATGAACTTGGCTGCGAGGGTGTTGTGGAAGGGGCGGACGTACTGCCCGGTGGGGGCGTATTGATTGCCGAAAGGCTTGGGCCGGAACACCTGGGTGTCGAGGAATTCCAGCACCAGGGTGGCTTCCTCAATGAAGCTGACCGGCAGATCGCTGAAGGTGTGGTTGAGTCCCACCACGTACTCGATGTAGTCATCGTCCTGCTGCGGATCGTCGGCGAAGCGGGCGGCGGCTTCGCCGTGGAATTCGGTGTTCCAGTGGGTCGTGGAAAAGGCCGCCGCCAGTTGGTGATAGCGTTGAAAGACCTGGGTGGCCAGCACCGCGCCGCCAGGGGTCGGCGTGCCGCGCAGCACCCCGACCGGATCGAAGCCGTTGAAATAGCTCAGGAACAAATCCCAACCTTTCAGCAAATGGCTACTGCCCACCCGGAAACCGCCCTGGAACTCGCCCGCCGTATTGGGCGGCATGTCCCGCCCGCCGGGAATAAGCGCCAGATTGCCGAAGCTGGCCTGGGCGGCGCTGAAATCGCCCAGCCAACGGTTGTTCAATCCCGGCATGCGGCTGGGTGTGAACCACGGCTCGAACACCATGTCCAGGCTCAACGCTTCGGTGCCATAGCTCAGGCTGACGGCGGGCACGCCGATCTTGAAATAGGTCGGCACGTCGAGGAAATCGCGGGGATTCAGCCGGTCCATGGGGTTGTAGAAGTCCGCGGTGCCCCACCGGAAAATCTGCTTGCCCACCCGCAAGTCGGCTTTTCTCAGGGCATAGCTCAGATAGGCCTCGTCCAGATTGGCGATGTAGCGGTTGCCATTCATCTCCCGCAGCCCGTCGATGACGCCGTTGTTCTGGCCGAGGTTGTCGAGGTGGAAATGGGGGCGGACCAGGTAGGAAAGGTCATCGCTGACATTCCCCGAGATTTCCAGCCTAAGGTCGGCATCGAAGCGGGTCAGGTTCTTATCCTGGGGCGTGGAGTCGAAATACTGGAACAACCCCAGCCGCAATTCACCCCGCACATGCTCCCGCAGGGTTTCCCAGGTGGCGGGAGGGGTTTCCACTTCTTCCGCGAAGCAACCTAGCGGCAGTAGCAGGATGATTGAACTGGCGGCGAGGCTCCGTTTCAACCGGCGAGTGGTACGGAGTGCGACAGGGCGTGTGGATGTGCTAAGGAGATCGGCCAACATGTTTTTTAATTCTGATTGTTGTAATTTTTTAGAACGCCGGGAGGATTGCCTTGGAGGATGGCGATAAGAAACGGCAACCCTGTTGGCGACAAAGATAATCAATAAAGAACCGTATCGGCAACCGAAACCAATCCAGGGTTAAGTGGGAGTGGCCTTCAGGCCACGACCAAACACGGAATAGTCGCGGTCTGAAGACCGCTCCCACAGAATCACCAACCCCGCCTCAAAACGCGATGAGCGTCTCCCTGAACGCTGCCAGCTTGTCTTCCAGCGCCGCCAGGGTTTGGGCATTGTTGCCGTAAGCGTCCAAGGCATAGCCAGTAGCCGAGCCGGAATCCGCCGCGAGGCAATACCTAACGAACCCGGCCAGCGTGCCCGATGGACCCAAATCGGCGAACCAGCACGGCCCGTGGACCGCCTCGAAATTCTCGACCGTGGCCTGAAACCCCACCCGCTCGCGCAGCACCGCCCAGTAATAATCGGACCCCAAGTCCGCCGCCGCCAGCACCCGCCGGTACGCGCAGGAAATGATCGGCACGCGGGGCGAACGCAAAGCATAGCCATTCGCCAGCGCCTTGAATTCCATGGCTATCGGGTCGATCAGCGGCGAATGAAAGCCGTAGCCGATGGGCAGAAGCTGATGGATCACCCCGAGACGGCGTAGCGATTCGGACAAAGCCGCCAACCGTGGCCGAACACCCGCCACCACGAAATGCTTGGAAAAATTTTGGCAGCCGACCCAAACGCCTTCGAACAGCCCCGGTTGCTCCGCCACCAAGCCCGGCCCGGCCAGCACCGCCAGCATCGAGGCCGGCTCGGCCAGCCGGTCCAGCAGGGCGGCGTGCCCCACCACCAATGCCAGCCCCGCCTCGAAGGAATACACCCCGGCCACCGCGCCCGCCACGAATTCCCCCAGGCTGTAGCCCAGCAGATAATCCGGTTGATAGCCGCGTCCCAGCAACACTTGCGCCAGGGCGTATTGGATCGCGTACAAGGCGGGCGCGGCCTCCAAGGTCCGGTCGAACGGCTGGTCCAGCCCGGCCCCGAAAATAATGTCCGCCAAGCGCCGCCCACCCAGCCAGGGCGCGGCCAGTTCACCCGCCCAATCCAGGCGGCGGCGGAATGCCGGCTCTGTCCGGTACAACTCGCGGCCCATGCCGTAATACTGGGAGCCTTGCCCCGAGAACATGAACACCAGTTTCACAACGGCGCCTCCCCGTCACCCCACGGCCCGCGCTGCCCGCAACGGGACGGATTTCGTGCCCGCCGGAATCATCGCGCCGCCGCCGCGTGGGCGCGGATGTCCCGGACCAGCCCGGTCAGCACGTTGCCCGGCCCCATTTCGGTGATGTCCGGGGCGGGCTGCGCTTGGGCCAGGAGATAGAGGATGCTCTCCGTCCAACGCACCGGGCGGCTGATTTGCCGCACCAAATTGGCTTTGATCTCGCCCGGCTCGTAGGGCAACGCGGTGCAATTGGCGATGACCGGAATGCGCGGCGGGGCCAGATCGAACGGTTCCAGGAAGCGGGCGTAGGCTTCCCCGGACGCCTGCATGTAGCGGGAATGGAACGCGGCGCTGACCCGCAGCTTGACGAAGGACTTGGCCCCGGCCTCGGTGAAGATTTCCCCGACCTCCTGAATGTCCTGCCCGGGACCGGAAATCACCGTCTGGGTGGGCGAGTTGTAATTGGCGACATCAAGGGTGTCGAAGGCGAAGTTCTCCAGGATGTCTAGCACATCCTCCGCGCTCAGGCCCAGCACCGCGCCCATGGCCCCGCCTTGGGCCTCGGCCATCAACTCGCCGCGCTGCTTGACCAGCTTGAGTCCCGTGGCGAAATCGAACGCCCCGCCCGCCAACAGGGCGTTGTATTCGCCCAGCGAATGCCCGGCCAGGTAATCCGGCTCGGGCGCGCCCTCCGCCCGCCGCTCGTAATACATGAGGGCGCTCACCACGTACAAGGCGGGCTGGGTGTAGCGGGTCTGGCCCAAGCGCTCGGGCGGGTCGTCCAGGCACAGCGCCCGGATTGAAAACCCCAGAATCTCATCGGCCTGGGCTACCAGGTCGGGGTATTTCTCGAACAATCCCTGTCCCATGCCGGTTCGCTGCGAACCTTGTCCTGGGAATACATAAGCCAGCGTCATAGTGGGTTCCTTGATTCGGTGGGAGCGGGCTTCAGCCCGCGCCGACTGGCTGGGCGGGTCGCGGGCGGAAGCCCCC
>NZ_JBTEKS010000209.1:0-7850 GCF_054333355.1 Methylomagnum sp.
CCGGCGAAGCACCGGCGGCGAGGCTTCCGGTTCATTGCACCGTGGTCGTGGCGCTCGCCGTGTTGTTGGCGGGAATCGGATCGGTGGTGGCGCTGGTCACGGTCGCCGAGCCTTTCAGGATGCCCGCGGCTTGCGTGACGACCATGAACTCGACTTCTTTCGATCCCTTCGCCTTGACCGTTCCCAGGTTGCAGGTCAGGGTTCCGGTGCCGGTGCATGTGGCCCCGGAAATCTCGGGGAGGCTCACCCCGGCGGGCAGCTTCATCGTCAACACCACCCCGCTCGCGGCCACGGCGCTCTTGTTGCGCACCTTCACGATATAGACCAGCTCCCCGCCAGCCACCACCGGATCGGGCTCGTCGACCACGGACACGGCAAGGTCCGCGCTGCCGGTACCGCAGGTGGGCGTGGATACCGTGGTCGTCGCCGTGGCGCTGTTGTCCGCCGGATTCAGCTCAGTGGTCGAACTGCTGGCGCTGGCGGTATTGCTGAGCGTCCCGCCTGCGGTCGGCTGGACCGCGATCTGGATGGTGGCCGTGGCGCCGGACGCAAGGTCGCCCAGGTCGCAACTGACGCTGGCACCGCCCGCGCAACCGCCCTGGCTGGCGGTGGACGAGGAGAACGCCACATTGGCGGGCAAGACGTCGCTCACATTGACGGCGGCGGCGGTGTCGGCGCCGTTGTTGACCACCGTGATGGTGTAGGTCAGCGTGGCGCCCACCGCGACGGGATCGGGCGCGTCGGTCAAGGTCACGCTCAAATCGGCCCCTTGGGGCGGCGGCGGCGGGGTCGCGCCGGGGCAAGGCGCGGAGGGCTGCGCGGTGGAGGCGCCGCCATCCGGTATCAGCACGAACGCTTCGGTCTTGCCGTTGTGGATGCCCGCGCCCGCGATCCAACCCGAATCGTTGATGCCGCTGGCATAGGCAATGGAGTCGGCCGCCGCTTTGTTCGTGACCAGCGCGTTGAGGTCGTACCGGGCACCCTGGTAATACATGAAGGCGCTGGCATCGCCGCCCACCACGGTGCCGGCGGCGTTGATGTCCTCCGCCATGCCGCAGCCCAAATCGGTCACGGTGCCATTGTTGTACAGGAAAGCATGGTAGTCGTCGGGAAGCTGCATATAGCCCACGACTTGCCCCGATGCGTTCACGCTGTGGGCGAAGTTCCAACCAGTGGCGGTCCCGAAGCCGGGCAGGACGCGGCCCGAATATTGCCCGTTCTGGCCCTTCTCCCAAAGAGTAGGCCGGTAGCCGTAGGTGATGGTGCCCGGCGGATTGATGCCGTCCGGCGGCATTTGGTACGACGAGCCACCCACAATCAGGCCGGCGTCATTGATATCGTAGGCGTACATCGCGGCGGACCCGCCGATTACCGGCAAGGTCAGCAGGGTGCCGTCGGCCTTGTACAGGTAGCCCACCTCGAGCCCGGAGGTTCCCGTCGCCCAGTCACCCCCCATATGCCCCACGAGATCGCCCAGCCCGTTGATCCCGGACGCGCCATTGTTCCTCCCGACCGGGACCCCGAGGGGCGCGGTCATGCCGGACGCCGCCGAATAGAGAAAGGCATGTTCGTAGCCACCGGGTCCATTGGCGTCCCCGACCACCGAGCCGGTAGCGCCGATGGCCCACGGGATTACGTTGTCGTTCCAGGTATTGCCATTGGCATCCGAGCTATAGCAAGGCTGGGCGGCGCATTCGGGAAACTGCCCCAGGCTGGTCATTCCCGACTGCTGCGTCCACAGGAAGCCGCGGGTTTTGCCGTTATAACCGTTGCTGGGGGGAGGAAGCTCGGAGCTGCCGACCACTTGGCCGGAAGCGTTGATATCTCGGGCATAGCTCATGGTGTCGCCGGCATCCAAGAAGCCCAGCCAAGTAACGGAATAGGTCGGCGCGGCGGCCGATGCTTGGCCCATTTGACAGCAGGCCACCACGGCCAAGGCCAGTGCGGAAAAACGCGATGGAAATTTGCTCACAGGAATGCCCTCGGTTGAAAAAACGAATGACCGCGACGCTGTCCCCGGCATCGGGGCAAGCCTCAAGGTGGGGCATTCTGTGACGTGAAGCTGAAATAAACCTTAAAAACCGGGGGGAAAAGTGTGACGATGGCCGAAGTGGGTAATATTTGCCACTTGAGGGAGATATAAGAAGCCGAAGGGCTTGTTTGAAGCGACGATCCGGAGACTAATGTTTCCGCCCGCCGAAGAAATGGAATCGTCCCGGCTTTGAAGACTCGCCTTTCTGGTCCAGTCCGGTGCCGGTCGGCAGGACGACGTTCACTTCAAGCCCTCCCAACTCCGGCGAGTGCTGGATTTCAAGGGTTCCTTCATAGAATTCGGCGATGTCGCGGGCGATGGCCAGCCCCAAGCCGTGTCCGGGCACCGATTCGTCCAAGCGCACTCCCCGCCGGGCAAGTTGTTCGATATGCCCATGCGGGCAGCCGGGGCCATCGTCCGCGACGGACAGCGTAATTCCATCATCGCACTGGAAACGGATGGCCACTCTGGACGCCGCCCATTTGCAGGCGTTGTCCGCCAGGATGCCGATGAGTTCGAGCAAGTCCTCGCGGTCGTACGGGATCCATGCGTCCGGAGCGGAAACGTCGATCCTCAATCCCTTATCCGGGTAAACGTTTTCCAGGACGCGCACCAAGACGGCCAGTTCCACGCTCGGATTGAACAGGCTGCCCACGCTCCCGGCCCCGGACAAGCGTGCTCGCTTCAATTCCCGCTCGATCCGGCGATGGATGGCTTCGGTTTGTTCCTTGAGTTGCCGGGCGAGTTCGGGGTTCTCCCGCAAACTGGCGTCGTCGGCGATGCGGAACAGCATGGCGAGGGGCGTCTTGAGGGCGTGGGCCAGATTGCCCACCGCCGTCCGGGATTGCCGCAGGCGGTGATCCATCAGGGTCAGCACCCGATTCAGTTCATCCACCAGCGGGCGGATTTCGGTGGGCGCGGCGAAGTCGATCCGGCTCAGCTCCCCCCTGGACAAGCCGAGGAGCTGGCGGCGAATCGCCGCCAAGGGCCGCAGTGCGCGGGCCACGTCCAGGCTTTGCAGCAAAATGGAGATCACCAGCACGCTGGCGATAAGGATCAGGTAGCCGATGCTGAGTTGGTGGATTTCATGCTCGATAACCGTCAGTTCCTCGGCGGCGGCGAGGGTGACGCTCTCGCCGCCGATGGCGATGCCCCGCGTCAGCACCAGCAGCGGTTGGCCTTGCGGCCCCGCGCAGTGGTAGCTGAAGCGCTGTCCGGGAACCAGCGGCTGGGAGGCAATTTGATGATCGCCCAGGGATTTGGAGCGGAATACCTGTCCATCCGCGTGGATGACGAAATAATGGCCGGAAAAGGCTTCCTCATAGATCAGCCCCAGCCGGTAAGGATCGAAGCGAACATTTCCCGCCGGGTCCACCCGCAGGGACGCCAGCAGGGAATCGCCATCGTGCTCCAGGCGGGTGAGCATTTCGTTTTCGACCACCCGATGTATGGCGTAGCTGCCCAAAGCCCACAGGGAGCCGAACACTACGATCAGGATGGTGACCAGTCCAGTGTTGAGCCGGTTTCGCAACGACCTCATGCAGGCTGGCAGAACACGTAACCCTGGCCCCGCCGGGTGGTAATCAAGTCCTTGCCGAGCTTGCGCCGCAACCGATTGATGTACACTTCCAGAACGTTGCTGTCGGGATCGCTGTCGCTTTGGTAGACCCGCTCCATCAAACACGCCTTGGACAGCACTTTGCCGGGATTCAGCATGAAATAACGCAACAGCCGGAATTCGATGGCCGTGAGCGGCTCGGACCTCGCGCCATCGATCAGCACGGTCTGCCGCTCTTCGTCCAACTCCAGTCCGGAGAGCGCCAACCTTGATTTGACCTGCCCGTGCCGGCGTTTCAATAATGCTTGCAGGCGGGCCAGCAACACTTCGACATGGAAGGGTTTGCCGAGATAATCGTCGGCGCCGGCCTTAAGGCCATCGACCTTTTCGTACCAGGCATCACGGGCGGTGAGGATGATGACGGGAAGGGAATTGCCCGCCTCCCGCCAACGGCGGAGGACATCCAGCCCCGGCAGTCCGGGCAGGCCCAGATCCAGCACGGCGGCATCGTAGCTCTCGGTGGCTCCCAGGAATTCGCCGGTCACTCCGTCGGCGGCGGCATCCACCGCGTATCCCGCCCCGATCAAGTCGGAACACAGCGATTCCCTTAACGATGTGTCGTCTTCGATAAGCAATAGTCGCACTGGCAATCTCCCGGATCGGCTCCGCCTCAATCGAATTCCTTGATGGAACGAATTTTTGCGTTTGGTCGGTGTGGATGCCTGGATGAAATGCAGCGGACTCCGGTATGAATCGCGCCGCCATCATTTCGAGGTATGCGTATAAACCCCATCCCACTCGATGGGCGGCGGATTGGCCCGGAAGGTGGCGATGCGGTCGAGATAAATCCGGTAAATCAGCCGGTCGGGGTCGGCCTCGGACAACTCCCCGAACAGCCGGGCGGCCTCGTTCCACACCTGCGACCGATACAAGCCCAGCGCCCGCTCATGGCGCCGCACCGCGCCCAGCGTCTCCGGCGTCACCTCGTCCCCCCAGCCCAGCGGCTCGAAAATCGCCACCGGCTCATGCTTGCCCTTCACCCGCACCAGGTCGATTTCCCGGCAGATCAACCCCGGACACGCCGCCCGGGTGGTCTCGCTGATGAGGATGCCCACCCCGTACTGCTTGGTCAGGCTTTCCAGCCGCGAGCCGAGATTCACCGCGTCGCCCAGCACCGTGTAGGCCATGCGGAACTCCGAGCCCATGTTGCCCACGCTCATGGGGCCGGTGTTGAGACCCACCCCGACCCGGACTTCCGGCCAGCCCTTGGCCTTGAACACGGGGTCAAGCTCATGCACCCGCCGGATCATGTCCAGCCCCGCCCGCACGCCATGGGCGGCGTGTTGCTCATCGCGCAGGGGCGCCCCCCAGAAGGCCATGATGGCGTCGCCCATGTACTTGTCGATGGTGCCCTTGTGGTGATGGATCACGCCGGTCAGCGGGGTGAGGAACTCGTTCATCAGCTTCGACAGGTCGGCGGACGACAGCCCCTCGGAAATGGTGGTGAAGCCCCGCACGTCGGAGAACAGCACGGTCATGTCGCGGGTCTCGCCGCCGATGCCGAAATCGTCTTCCCGGAGGCTCATTTCCGCCACCAGCTCCTCCGGCACGTATTGTCCGAATAGGCGGGCCAGCTTGCGCTTCTTCTGCCCCTCCAGGAAGAAGCCGAAGAACATCTGGTTGGAGTACAACAGGAACAGCAGCAGCAAAGGCAACACCGCGTCCACCGCGATGCCCCCTTCGCGCCACAGCCAGAAATTCCCGGCCAGCAACGCGCCCATCAAAGCGAAGGCCAGCAGCAGCGCCCAGAAGGCGGGCAGGCGCGGCGCGAGGACAATGACCGCCAGCCCGACGCCCAGCAGTTGCAGCAACTCCAGGCCCACCACCCACGGAGGCCGCTCCTTGAACGAGTTATCGAGCATCCCGGCCAGCACGGTGGCGTGCATTTCCACTCCGGGATAGCCCGACTCAAGCGGCATGGTCCGGGTGTCCACCAAGCCTTGGGCGGTGGTGCCCACCAGGACGATGCGGCCGCGCAAGGCGTCGGGGGCGACCTCGCGGCGCATGATCTGGGCGATGGACAGATAGGAAAAGCTACCCTTCCTGCCCAGGTAGGGAATCAGCACCTCGGATTGCTCGCCCGTGGGGATACGATGCTCGCCAACCCGTAAGGCTTCCAACTTCGCCGCGTCGCCATAATCGTCGCTGATCTCCATTTCCACCGGCGGATGATTTTCCAGCACCCGCAGCATCGCCAGGGAAAGCGACTCGTAAACCCCATCGCCATGGCGGGTCAGCAGGGGCAGATGGCGGAACACGCCGTCGGCGTCGAGCATGTGATTAAGAAAGAAGCCACCGCTTGCCGCCGCCGCCTGTAACTCCGGCAAGTTGCCGGCGAAGTGCTGCCAAACCTTGAGCTTATGCAGCACGGAGGGCACGTCATCGCCCGTCAACAGCGGCTTGGGCAGCGCCCCCGCATCGGCGGTGGCGGCGGCGTCCTCCAAAGGGACAAACCCCAACACCACGGGCCGGTCCTTCAGAGCGCGGGCGAATAGCTCGTCGTATTGCAGGGACGAGCGCAAGGCTTCCTTGGTTTCGAGAAAGACGGGATCGCCCTGCAATTGCTCCCCGGCCAGCCGCTCCAGCAAGCCCCAGCCCGAGCGGTTGTCCCGCTCGGCGAACACCACGTCGAAGCCCAGCAAGCGGATTTGATAATGCTCGAACAGCACATTCACCAACTCCGCCAGCCGGTCCCGCGTCCATGGCCAGTGGCCCAGTTCCGCGAGGCTCCGCTCGTCGATGTCGGCGATGACGATGCGGTCGTCGTGGCGGTTCGGGATCGTCAGGCTCAGCCGCAGGTCGTAGTAGCCGCGCTTGAGGTGATTGACCAGGGGAATCTCCACGTCCCCGAGGGTATGAAGCACGAACAGGCTCAGCGCCGCCAAGCCAGCCAGATAGGGAAGCAAGCGGCGGAGTAAGTGGACCATGGCGGTGCTGGAACCGGGGTGGGGAGGCGGCGGGTCAGAACCCGAACGGCAAATACACCGCTAGATGGGCGCGGGCATCGCCGGTTTTGTGGATGTTCGCGCCCTCAAGGACGTAGGCGCCGTTGAAGCGCAGTTGGAAGGAATTCCTGAAGCCGAATTGAAAGCCCGCCCCCACGCTGGCGAGGTCAATCGTCTGGGCAAGTTCGCCCGGCAAGGGATTGCTGCGGCCATGGCCGTAATCGAAGAAGGCCAGCCCCCGGAGGTTGTCGCCCACGCCGACCGCCGGGGCGTAATTGGGCGTGTAGATTTCCGTGTTCAGCACCACGCCCGTATCGCGGGTGACTTCCCTTTCGTAGAAGCCCCGCACCGCGCTGGAGCCGACCAGGCCGAACTGCTGCACATAGGCCAACGAATCCGAGGTGAACTGACCATTGGCGGCCAGCCGGATTTGCCAGTCGTCGAACAGGGAGCGGGTCCAGGACAGTGAGGCCCGCAACAAGTAGTAATCGGCGGGCGCCCCGCTGGCGCCGATGTTGGCCGGACGGGCGGCGCGGTAGTCCCGCGCCGAGCCGTTGGGGCCGCCGGGAATGTTGTGCAGGAACGAGAACGAGAAATCCACGAACTGCGCCGCCTGAATCCACTGGCTGTTATAGGTCAGCGAGGCGGGAATCAGGGTGAGGTCGGCGGACGAGGGTCCGCAGCCTTGCGAGCCGAGGGTTCCGAGGCTGCATTGGTTGTTGATTTCCCAATAATCGACGCCGAACACCAAGCGGTGGGTGTATTCGCCCCAGCGCGGCAGCAGCAGGTTGTAGCGGGCGCCGTAAATCTCGCCGCTGCCCGCGAATTGCAGGGGACCGGCCACCGTGGCCGTGGTGGCGGCCCGCACGTCGGACTTGGAGACGATCAAGTCGATGGAGTCGCCCAGCGAGTACAGGGGAATCCGGTAGCTGGCGCTATAAAGATTGGTGTCGGTGGGCCGCTCCACCGGCGTGATGTAGTTGAGCGTGGCGACGTGGTCCAGCCCGAACAGGTTGGCGTGCTGGAAGCCTATGCCCATGCGGTATTCGCCGGTCTCGGCGGTGCCGGTGTTGTCGAGGGTGAAGAACACCTTGCGGGCCGGGGTGGCGTTCACCTGGACGGCGGATTGCAGCTTGGCCGGGTCGTCCTCGGTCTTTAGCACCGCCTCGATGCGCTTGGCCGGGTTCTCATTGGCGAGTTGGATATTGCTCGACACCTCGGGCGTATGCACCGGCTCGCCTTCCCGCAGCGCCGG
>NZ_JBTEKS010000210.1:0-7835 GCF_054333355.1 Methylomagnum sp.
ATGCCCGCAAGCGCGACAGCACCGGGATATGCTTCATCGGCGAGCGCCGGTTCAAGGAGTTCCTGCGACGCTACTTGCCCGCCCAGCCCGGCGAAATTCAGACGCCCGAAGGTGAAATCGTCGGTCGCCACGAGGGTCTGATGTATTACACCTTGGGCCAGCGGCGGGGCTTCGGTGTGGGTGGCATCAAGGGCGCGGATCAGGAGGCGTGGTATGTGCTGCGCAAGGATTTGGAGAGCAATGTGTTGATCGTCGGGCAGGGCCATGATCATCCGTGGTTATACACGGACGCGCTGGAGGCGGGCACGCTGGACTGGTGCGACAATCAAGCTCCGTCCGAGCCGTTTCGGTGTGCGGCGAAAACCCGTTACCGCCAGCCGGATCAGGCTTGTCTGGTCGAGCCACTGGACGATGGCCGGTGCCGGGTGGTGTTCGATCAGCCACAAAGGGCGGTAACGCCGGGGCAGTCGGTGGTTTTTTATAGGGGGGAGGAGTGTTTGGGGGGTGGGGTGATTGAGGGGACTTTTAAGTATGATTGAGGAAATAACTCGCTAAGAACAAGGGGTATGTCTGATGGCTAAATGTAGTCAGTGTGACAAAGATGCTATTGAGAAATACAAAGAACATTACCTATGCTTAAACTGCCTAGAGCGGATTTCAGAGATTAATTTTAGGCAGAACGAAGCGAGAGATCGAGAAATTCTCTATGCAATGCAATCGGCTAATGCGGCAATTGAAGATATGAATGTTATCGGTGCTGCGGTGGGAGTTCCGGCGCAAAGACCGCCATATGACCTTAGCGTTTTTAGAAAGGGGAATAGAATGAATTATAATAGTTTTAACTTAAGAAGTAGCGTTGTCGGTGCCATTTCTACTGCTGAAGTTGGAAGTATGCAGGTGAGCCTTGAAGGCGTGAGTTGTCAAGAAAATGGCTTAAAGGTTGGCGATAGTATTCGTAGTTTTATGGAGGCTGTCTTATCATGCCAAGACTTGGATGCCAATAAAAAGAATGAAATATTGGAGCAGTTGGGATTGCTTTCAGAGCAAGCGGCATTACCAACTACAAGTCGAAAATCTGGCCTTATTAAGGCGGCTTTATCAGGTGTTAAAGAATCTGCATCCACGATTGGTTTATTGGCGACAACTTGGGAAAAGGTGGAGCCAATTATTAAAAGTTTTTTAGGAGTTTAAATTACTCCAAACTCTGACGAGAATCCATACATGAACGCCAATCTCCACGAAACCGATTTCTACGCTTGGACCCGCCAGCAATTGCATTTGCTACAAACCGGGCGATTAAGTGGCTTGGATGTGGTTAATCTAATTGAAGAGGTCGAGGATATGGGGGGCAGTATTCGGAGCCAATTGGAAAGTCGACTTGGCATTCTGCTCATGCACCTGTTGAAATGGCAGTTTCAACCCAGCCACCGGGGGCGTAGTTGGCAACTGACCATCAAAGAGCAGCGACGTCGGATTGAAAGGTTATTACGAGATAATCCAAGCTTAAAGCATAACCTTGAGAAAACCGTTGAGGATGCTTATGGCGATGCCGTGATTATGGCCGCTAGAGAAACCGGCTTGAATGAAACGACTTTTCCAAAACAGTGTTGTTATCATTTAGATAATATTCTTGATTATGAATTCCTTCCTGAGGAAAGCTGATAGCTAATCCTGAAATTTTCTAGCGCACAGAGGTTATAAAGCTATGACCGAATTACTCGAACGAGCCATTACAGCCGTTAAGCAACTTCCGATGGATGCTCAAGATGCTATTGCTACACGACTACTGGACGAGATAGCCGACGAGCAAGCGTGGACTGAACGCTTTGAATCCACCACGGATATGCAATGGAGTCTTATGGCGGAGGGAGTGAGAAAATCAATTCGCACTAAAGAAACATTATCTCTAGATGATGGTTTTCAAGTGTCAGCTTCATCATAGAATCCAGTATATCTAATACTGTTTTGAAAACGCTTAAAGTCGCTCAAAACTTAACAAGACGCCTGACAAACCTCGTTCCGACGACGAAATTTCCACAAGACCAAACTAGCATGACCCTAACCAACCTCTCCCCCATCGACGGCCGCTACGCCGATAAAGTTGAACCCCTCCGCGCCATCCTCAGCGAATATGGCCTGATTTATTACCGCGTACAAGTGGAAATCCGCTGGCTGCAAGCCTTGGCCCAAGAACCCGCCATTACCGAAGTACCGGCCCTGAGCGACAACGCTAAAACCGTGCTGGAAAATATCCTGGCCGGTTTCTCGACCGACGACGCCGAGCGGGTGAAACACATCGAGAAAACCACCAATCACGACGTGAAAGCCGTCGAATATTTCCTCAAGGAGAAAATCGCCGATAATACCGAACTCACGGCGGTGAGCGAATTCATCCATTTCGCCTGTACTTCGGAAGATATTAATAATCTGTCCTACGGCTTAATGATGAAAGCGGCGCGGGATGAGGTATTGCTACCGCAACTGCGCAAAGTCGTCGCGGCAATTAAGACCAAGGCCGTGGACTATGCCGACCAGCCCATGCTGTCCCGCACCCACGGCCAATCCGCCACACCCACCACCATGGGCAAGGAATTCGCCAATGTCGCGGCGCGTTTAGAGCGGCAATTAAAAACGCTGGAAAACCTGGAATTACTCGGCAAAATCAACGGGGCCGTGGGTAATTACAACGCCCACGCGGTGGCCTACCCGGAAGTGAACTGGCCGGGCTTCGCGCAAAACTTCGTGGAATCCTTGGGGCTGGTATTCAACCCCTATACCACCCAGATCGAACCCCACGATTACCTCGCGGAATTCTTCCACGCCCTGTCCCGCTTCAATACCGTATTGCTGGATTTCGACCGGGACGTGTGGGGCTATATCTCACTGGGGTATTTCAAGCAAAAAACCGTGGCGGGGGAGGTGGGTTCGTCCACCATGCCGCATAAGGTGAATCCCATCGACTTCGAGAATTCCGAAGGCAATCTCGGTCTCGCCAACGCGGTATTCGGCCATCTCGCCGAGAAATTGCCGATTTCTCGCTGGCAACGGGATTTAACCGATTCCACCGTGTTGCGGAATATCGGCGTGGGGATTGCCCATACCGTCATCGCGCTACAAGCCACGCTCAAGGGTGTCTCCAAACTGGAAATTAATCCGCCCGCGCTGGAATCGGATTTGGCCGAGAACCCCGAGGTATTGGCCGAACCCATTCAAACCGTCATGCGCCGCTATGGCATCGAGAAGCCTTACGAGAAACTCAAGAAATTAACGCGGGGGCGGCGGATTGATGCGGAATCGCTGGCGGCGTTTGTGAATGGCTTGGAGATACCCGACGACGCCAAGCAGCGTCTCGCGGTTTTGAAGCCCCGCGATTACATCGGTTATGCGGCGGGGTTGGCGAAGAATATTGGTGATTAGTTCCGTAGGGTGGGCATGTACTCATGCCCACCATTTTGCGGATTGATGGATATTTTGGTGGGCATGAGTACACATGCCCACCCCACCTCATGGTTAGCTTCATGTTGAAACGATTATTCGTGGTTCTGCTTCTGCTTGTCGCTTTGCCGTCGATGGCGGACGATACTCCCATTCAACGCCTCCGTAATTTCCTCGCCAAAGCCAGCACGCTGCAAGCCGATTTCGCCCAGGTGCAGATTGATGAAAACGGCAATCAAGGCAAGCGGGCCACCGGGGTTTTCTATCTGCAACGGCCCGGCAAGTTCCGCTGGGATTACCAAACGCCCTATGCCCAGGAAATCGTTTCCAGCGGCAACAAGGTCTGGTTTTACGACAAGGATTTGGAGCAGGTTACGGCCAAGCAACTGAACGCGGCCATCGGTTCCACCCCGGCCTTATTGCTGAGCGGCGAAGTGGCTTTGGAAAAGAATTTCACCATCGAAAAACAATCCGTAGAGGAAGGTTTGTATTGGCTCAAGCTATTGCCGAAATCCGAGGAAAGCGGGTTTAAATATGTGCTACTCGGTTTGGAAGGCAATGTATTGGCGGCGATGGAGCTTAGCGATAACTTCGGGCAGTTGACGCGGATTTATTTCCACAATGTCAAAACCGGAATTAAGCCCGATTCCGCTATATTTGAATTCAAGCCGCCCGCCGGGGTGGATGTGTTTGAGGATAAGTAATCGCTAAGTGGGAGTGGGCTTTAGCCCACGTTCTGGCGCGGTATGATCGCGGGCTAAAGCCCGCTCCCACAGGATTTGTATCCCTAACATTCAGACCGACTCGGTTTTGAAAACCGAGTCGGTCTTTTCATGTCGCTTCATACCGCCGCGCCGTCTTCCACAAAGGTCGATATAACTGCTCGGCCCATTCCATGAAATACTGCCCGTCGTCTTGCCACAAATCCTCAAACCGGGGAAAGGCGCGGGCGAGATAAATATCCTGGCTGCCCTCGCCCCGGTGGTTATAGCCATCTTCGTAGACCGCACGGGCCGCATCCGGGGCAAATTCCACCGATTCAACGGATTTTTCCAGCCAAGCGAACGCGCTACGGCAAGCCAGCGGCAACGGTGCCTGCATTCCCCAGTGCCAAGCCTCCAGCAGCGTCTCGAACCAGTGGCGGGCTTGCTCAGGTCGCAGGGCCGGTAAATGCCACGCCGCGTCCGGGCCAATCTGCAAGGTGTGCAATTCCAGCCCCGCCGCGCAGCCCGCCAAATGCCGAACCCAGGGCCGGACCAGATTGTGCCATTTGGGCTGTCCGTCCTGCGCCACGGCTTGCGGGCGGACCAGGATTTGCGCCCACTGCCCCCGGCCATTGCGGCGGAGTCCCGGCAGCCAGTCCTCGACTTGCAGCGTCACGTCGGCGGCGGGCGAATAGTCGAGGCGGATTTCGCCCGGCGTTTCCACCACGTCCGGCCACTCGGCGAACACCCGCGCCGCGTATTCGTAAGCCGCCCAGGCGGGCGTGGAAAAATCCGCTTGCGCGGGTTCGGCGAAGCTAGCCAGCGGCAGTTCCCCCCGCCGCTTCTGGCGTGCCATGGCGTCGTTGAACCGCGCCCCGGCCTGTGGCGGCGGGCCGTTCAGGGCTTCCCGCAGCAATTCATCGCCCAGGCCGTAGCGTTGCAGCGGGTCGAAGCTGAACGGCTCCAAATCCTCGCCGACGGCGCTGTCCTGCTCGAACCGCACTTTCAGCCGCTCGTTGAAGAACGCCTTCACCGGATGGCGCAGGAAACCGGCCAGGGTTTCTAGATTTAGCGGCGCTTTCGGGAGATAGGGTTCCAGCGCGGCGGCGGGCGCGGCTTCCCCGTGGTTCGGCGCGTGGGCCGCCCGCCATTCGCGGGCGTAGGAAAACAAGCGCGGGTCGTGGCCGTCCGCGCCATCGGGCAGGAAATAGCGCGGGCTGAAGGCTTGCAAGGGATGCTCGACGGTCAGCCGGTCCAAGAGAACCCGGCCCGCGTCCCGCTGCTCATCGGGTTCAATCGCGACCCGCCAACCGGCGGCGAGATAATCCCGCAATTGCGCAATCAGCAGCGAGGGCGGGTGTTCCCCGTTGTCCTGCACGCTGCGGCCTATCCAACTGACGTACAAATGGTGGCGGGCGGACAGCAGGGCTTCCAGGAACAAATAGCGGTCGTCGTCGCGCCGGGAGCGGTCGCCGGGCCGGTAGCCGACGGGTCCGCTCATCAGGTCGAAGCTCAGGGGCAGCATGCTGCGCGGGTAGTCGCCGTCGTTCATGCCCATCAAACACACCACCCCAAACGGAATGGCCCGCATCGGCATGAGGGTACAGAAATTCACCCGTCCGGCCAGGAAGCGCTGCGACAGGTTGGGTTCGTCCACGCTAGACAGCCACGCCTCGCGCACCACCGACAGCGGCAGGGCTTCGTCCAGCGTGGCTTGTTGGCAGACGTCCGCCCAATGCGCCAGGCCGGTGTGCAGTCGCTCCAGAATCAGCGCGTCGCGGTCGGCGGTGGGCGTGAAAAACGCCATCAACAAGCCGCGCAGCCGTTCCGCCCAGACGGCGGGCAGGGCCGGTTCGGCCAGTTGCCGCCAATAGTCTTCCAGCCGGTCCAGCAATTCCGCCAAGGGGCCGATCAAGGCCGCGTCCAGCCCGCCGATTTCGTCATACGGCTCGATGTCCGCCCAGGCCGCGCCATCGCCCACCGCGTAGCCCAGCAGCATCCGCTTGAGGCCGAATTGCCAAGCGTTTTGATCCAGCCCGGCGGGCAGGTCCAGCCCCGCCCGTTGCTCGGCGTGCAAGCCCCAGCGGATGCCCGCGCCTTCGATCCAGCGGTGCAGCAAGGGCAGGTCGGCTTCTTCCAGCCGGAACCGCTCCCACACGGCGGGCACGTCCAACAGGTCCAGCAAATCGCTGACCGCGCAGCGCGATTCGGGCAGGCGCAGCAGCCATTCCACGGCGATCATCAACGGGTTCTGGCCCCGCTCCCGCTGGTCCGCCAGGCTGTATGGGATGTAGCGCGGATCGTCGTGCCCAATCTGGCCGAACACGGCGCGGATGTGGGGCGCGTAGGCGTCGATGTCCGGCACCATGACGATGACATCGCGGGGCACCAGCCTTTCGCCGCGTTCCCGGCTGGCGGCGAACAGGGCCAAAAGCTGGTCGTGGAGGATTTCCGTTTCCCGTTGCCGACAATGGGCGATGTGGAAAACGAGGGAGCCGTCCGGCGCGATGACGGGGCGGGCGTCCGGGTTTTCCGGCAGGGGTTCCAAATCCAGGATGGCCTGCTGGACGTGCTGGAGCAGGCTGCGCTGGCCCCCCTCGCCATAGTCTTCAAACAAGTCGATGGCGTCGAACCAAGCCTGGTAACGGGCCGGGTCGTCCAGTTCGTCCAGCAGCCGGATGTAATCGCGGCCCTGCTTGCCCCAGGCGGCCAGCAGCGGATTGGCGTGCAGGTGCAGCTCCTCGCTCTTCAATTCCGCTGGCATCCGCGCCTTGCGGCGTTGGCGGTGGCGTTCGGCGCGGAGCAGTTCCTTGTGTTCGATGATGTCCGCCCAGTAATGCCGGCAGGGGTTGTGGACGCACAGCAGGACTTGGCAGAACCGGCCCAGCACGGACAGGGCGCGTAGGGTCTGGTGGGGCAGGGAGGAAATGCCGAACACCACGATGCGCCGGGGCAGCCGGGCGGGGCGCTCGGTCAGCGCGTCCAAGGCCGCGAGGAAGCGCTCGTGCAGCAAGGCCCGGCTGGTGTCGCGCTGTTCCGGCGGCATGTCCTCGATGACGGTGCGCCACAGTTCCGCCTGCCAGATTTGCTCCTCCGGCAAGGCTTGGGCCAAGCCGTGGGCGTCCCGCAGTTGGTCGCTGCCCTCGGCCCAATCGCGCAGCCAATCGGCCCGGTACACCTGATATTGGTCGAACAAATCCGCCAGGCAGGCGGCCAGTTGATGGCGCTTGCGGGCGTCCTGGTCGTCCGCCAGAAACCGCCGCAGCGCGGCGAAGCGCGGGTCCGAGAGCCGCTCGGGCAGCAGCCGGAACAGCCGCCAAGTCAGCGATTCCTGGCCGAACAACGATTGATCGGGCACGGCATCGGCACCCAGCACCGTTTGATAGGTGTCCCACAAAAAGCGGGCGGGCAGTTGCACGGCGATGGCCGCGCAGATTCCTAAACCTTCGCGCTGGTCGGCCAGGGCCAGTTTCAGCCATTGGGCCATGCCGTTGCTTTGCACCAGCACGATTTCGTTTTCCAAGGGCGCGAGCGGATGGCGGCGCAGCCATTCGACAATCAGGACGCGGAGGCTTTCCAATTGGTTGGAATGGATGATCGCCAGCCCTGGTGGGAGCGGGCTGTGATCTGGGGAGTGTGCGGGCATGGGGCGTCCGTGATGAGGAAAATGTTGGTGGGGCGGGAGTGGGGGGGGGC
>NZ_JBTEKS010000211.1:0-7825 GCF_054333355.1 Methylomagnum sp.
TTGGCGCGATTGGCGGAACCCGACAACAGCATGAATTGCTCCGGGTCCAGCTTTTCGTCCATGCCGTCGCCATCGACTTCATAAGGAATGCGATGGTCGATTTGCAGTTCCCGTTCGTCGGTATCTTCCAGGTAGATGAAACACTTACAGCCATATTTCGCAACAAGGGCTTCTTTAATTTTCTTGGAAAGTCCGGTGCGGCCCGCTAATTTCCTAAAACGCTTGCCATCAGAATTCCCGAAACGATACGCGGCTATTTTCCTGCCATCGCTGCCGGTCACACGAAAAGTTTCCAAAGGAATACCGTGTTCCTTAACGTCTCTGACAGCGCGGGGTGGATGGTTATATCCGTACTTCTCTTTTAATTCTTCCGTGGTGATATGACCATGCTCCAAAATATGATCTATGACCGTTTTCGGACGCTTCGCCTTGACCAAACGGCATAATTCGAGAAACTCCTCAGATAGCGCTTGCATACCCGGCGGAAGTCTCGAATATTGTTAATTGGTGGGAGGAAGGTTTGCGATAGTCAAAGGACTTGATAGATAGTCTTTTAGTCAAAGCGCGTGATAAATATAAAGATTCGTAAGTAACTTCTTTTCTGCCCAATAAAGTGGCTTGGCTGGAAGTCCCCGCTTCGATTTCAATATGCGCCAAGTCAAGGGACGTTGGAAGAGATTCGCCAAACCGCTTGTCACCGCAGCGCCCGTCGTAACTCACGATATAGGCGATATTCCGGGAATTTAGCTCGTCAAGGGCGGCGACAAACTCCACGTTATCTATCCCAGAATAATACCGGGCATCCCGGTTGCCGCAAACGCCTTGATAGGGCGGGTCCATATAAACCAAATCGTCCGCACGCGCTTGGGATAATATCTCCCGGTAATCCAAGGCTGAAAAAATAACCTTACCTTTAAGGAGTCGCGAAACCCCCAGAATATTGGCCCGCATGGTATCCGGGCGGGTGCCTAGTCGGCGCTTGTCCGGGCTTTGGTTCAATAAACCTTCGGAGTTATAACGCACCGCGCCTTTGACGCAGCGGGCCAGCAAATATAGGAATAACCGGGGGTCTTGGCTGCGGTTGAAATCATCCCGGACTTGGTAATAATGCCCCACAGAATCGCCTGTTTGCTGTTTCCAAAGATTTTCGTAGGAATCCGCCATGGCTTCGGGAGAGCCAACTATTAGCGCCAATAAGTCAGCCAAAGGCTTATTCAAATCATTGACGATATAGCTTTGCGCTAATCCCCGCGCCGCCGTGGCGATGGTCATGGCGGCAGAGCCTGCAAAGGGTTCCAGCAGACGGTTAATCGACTTGGGGTAATAGCCCAGAATCACAGGGGCGAGATTCCGCTTGCTGCCTTGGTATTGAATGGGATGCGGGGGATTTTTCATGGTGACATTAACCACAACTGGAAGCAGCCGAGCCGAACAGCCGGTTAAGTATTCGGGGCCGACAATTCCGCCGCCGCTTGCTCCAACCGCCGAATCCGCGCATCCAACCGATCCCGATCATTGCGCAGTGCATCCACGTCGGCGCAGAACGCCTTCGCCTCGGACTGGGTGGGCAATTCGCGGGTTTCTTCCTGCCAGAATTCGGCGAGATCGGTGCGGAGCGTGTCCACGGTGTCGCGGGTCCAGAGCGCGCCAGAGCGCAGCCAATCCAGCGCCGTCGCCGCCACCACCGGGCCGGTGCAGGGGGCCAGCAGCGCTTCCCAGTTGATGTCCAGTTGGTCGAAGAGATTTTGGAAATGGCGGGCCGTGTTCATATCGCCCTGCATTTCGATGTCGCCCGCCGCGAGGCTGTCCCGCACCGAGCCGCCGAAATGCAGCCGGGTGAACGCCGCCAAGGTGCCGGTCAGGCGCACATCAGGTTCACCGGAAAACTCGCCAAGCACCTGTAGGTTGGTGGCGGTGGGGCAGAGGTAGAGCGTCCCGAAAGGTTGTAGCTTCAGGGCGATGACCTTGCCCGCCAGCGGGGCCAACAAGTCTTGGCGGTTGGGGGCGAGGGCGAGATAAGCGCCGATGGCGCTTTCAAGGGTTCCGGCCAGGGTGCCAGCCAGCAACGGGGACGGGCCAGCCATGCTCACACCTTGTAGCCGCGATGGATGGCGACCACGCCGTGGGTCAGGTTGAAGTATTCGCAGCGCTCGAACCCGGCCTCGCTCATCATGGCCTTGAGCTTTTCCTGGTTGGGGTGCATGCGGATGGATTCGGCGAGGTATTGGTAGCTGTCGGCGTCGTTGGCGACCAGCTTGCCCATCATCGGCAGGAACTTGAACGAGTACAGGTCATAGGCTTTTTTGAGCAACGAACCCTGTACCTCGGAGAACTCCAGCACGATGACCCGACCGCCCGGTTTAAGCACCCGGTGCATGGACTTGAGGGCGTCGTCCTTGTGGGTCACGTTGCGCAGGCCAAAGGCGATGCACACGCAGTCGAAGGAATTGTCGGGGAACGGCAGCTTCTCGGCGTCGATCTGGGCATAGTGGACACCCTCGGCTACGCCGTCGTCGATGAGCCGGTCGCGGCCCCGCTTGAGCATTTCGGCGTTGATGTCGGATAGGACCACATGGCCCTTGTCGCCGACTCGCTCGCGGAATAGGGCGGTCATGTCGCCGGTGCCGCCCGCGAGGTCCAGCACTTTCTCGCCGTAGCGGACGTGGCTGAGTTGGATGGCGATGCGCTTCCAGATGCGGTGGATGCCCAGCGACATCAGGTCGTTCATCAGGTCGTATTTGCCCGCCACGGAATCGAAGACGGAGCGGACCAGTTTGGCTTTGTCGTCGGTGGGGACTTCGCGGAAGCCGAAGTGGGTGGTGTTGTCGGTCATGGGGTGTCTCAGAAGGTTTTGATCGTTCCCACGCTTGGCGGGGGAATGCCGTCTTGGCCGCTCCTGCGGCCCGTGATTACAGCTTCATTTGCTGATTCCACGCGGTTCGGGCGGCCTCTGTATCCTGAGGTGACAGTACACCGAGGCGCCGCCGAATAATGGTTTTTTCAATGGTGACGATCCGATCTAGCCGTGCAATAGAAGGCTTTAGCAGGCCAGATGTTTCCCAATCCGCGAGCGCAATATCTAACGGTCCTGCATACAAAGCAGAGGTAATTCGACAAACAACATTATCGCGATCACGGTCGAAAAGTACGAGGGCCGGGCGAGCTTTGCTATCAGCCCCAGAAGAAAAAGGAAACTGACAGAGGATGATTTGTCCGAACATGGTTGCACCGTCATGGAGTTAATTTGGGATTGATTAGTAACTATAAGCGCTGAATCGGAATAGACGTAAATATTCATGTTCCTCGCGAACACTCATTATTTATTTCTATTCCATTTCTAAAGAGGTCTTTATTGCCTAATTGGATAGGCAATATTTAAAATATATAACTAAATCAAAGTATGCTTAACTCAGTGACGGTGCAAATATATCAAAGTAATGATTCGTAAATTGCGTCTTCTTCCGTGTCGTCACGGAGGAATTGTTCATAAGTCCCTAAACGCCATTCCGTATCGTTGGATTCGTCTGTGAATAGAATGACGCGAGCCTTGCCAGTTTTGGGCAGCTGATCAGCAATATCGGCAGGGATTTCCAATATGGCCTTATTCGTCAAAGTGGTTGTGAATTCAATTGCGTTCATAATCGCCCTACTTGGGTTTAGTGACCGTTAGGATTGCCGAGACACCCCGGCGACTGCCAACTTCGCCAAATATTCCCCCCACAACGCTTCTTGCGTCATACCCAATTCGTATAAATACTCCCAGGTATAAATCCCGCTATCGTGCCCATCGTTGAATACCGGGGCGATGCCGTAATTACCCACCGCCCGCAGTTCGGTGATGGACACATTCTCCTTGCCGGTTTGCAAAGTTTCCTGGCCCTTGCCATGGCCCCGCACTTCGGCGGAGGGGGAGAAAACCCTAAGAAACTCGCAGGGCAGTTCAAAGTGGCAGCCATCCTCGAAGGCGATTTCGAGGATACGGGATTTTTTGTGTAGTTTGATGTCGGTGGGACTGGGGGTATTCATACATATTTCCAAAACCTAGCGTGTAGGTCGGGCTTAAGCCCGACCTACAGAATGTATCGGCTTAGATCCTCGTCTTTGGCGAGTTCGCCCAAATGCTCATCCACATAGGCCGCGCCGATGGTCACGGCTTGCCCGGCGTGGTCGGGCGCTTCGAAGGAAATGGTTTCCAGCAGCCGTTCCAGCACCGTGTGCAGCCGCCGGGCGCCGATATTCTCGGTGCGCTCGTTCACTTCCCAGCTAATCTGGGCGAGGCGCTCGATGCCGTCCGGGGCGAAGCTCAGGTTCACGCCGTCGGTGCCGAGCAGGGCGGTGTATTGCTCGGTGAGCGAGGCGTCCGGCTCGGTCAGGATGCGGACGAAATCCCCGACTTCGAGGGCGCTCAGTTCCACCCGGATGGGGAAGCGGCCCTGCATTTCCGGGATGAGGTCGGAGGGCTTGGACAGATGGAAGGCGCCCGAGGCGATGAACAGGATGTGGTCGGTCTTGACCATGCCGTACTTGGTGCTGACCGTGCAGCCCTCGACCAGCGGCAAGAGGTCGCGCTGCACGCCCTCGCGGGACACGTCGGGGCCGCCGTATTCGCCGCGCTTGCAAATCTTGTCGATCTCGTCGATGAACACGATGCCATTCTGCTCCACCGATTCCACCGCCCGCAGCTTGATGTCCTCCTCGTTGATCATCTTGGCGGACTCCTCCTCCTTCAGCACCTTGAGCGCGTCCTTGATGCGCAGCTTGCGGGTCTTGGTGCGCCCGGAATGGAGGTTCTGGAACAGGCTCTGCAACTGGCTGCTCATTTCCTCCATGCCGGGCGGGGCCATGATTTCCACGCCGACGGCGGCGGCGCTGAGTTCGATGTCGGCCTCCTTGTCGTCCAACTCGCCGTTGCGGAGCTTCTGGCGGAGCTTCTGGCGGGTGGGCGATTCCGGCGGCGGTGTTTCCTCGTCATCGGTCTCGCCAGTCCACGGCGACACACCCGGCAGCAGGGCATTCAGGATGCGTTCCTCGGCGGCTTGTTCGGCCCGCTCCTGGACCTTGTTCATTTCGGTCTGGCGGCTCATCTTGACCGCCGCGTCAACCAGGTCGCGGATGATGGATTCCACGTCGCGCCCCACATAGCCCACCTCGGTGAACTTGGTGGCCTCGACCTTGATGAACGGCGCGTTGGCGAGCTTGGCGAGGCGCCTTGCGATTTCGGTCTTGCCGACGCCGGTCGGGCCGATCATGAGGATGTTCTTGGGCGTGATTTCCTCGCGCAGGCCCGGCTCGACCTGGGTCCGCCGCCAGCGGTTGCGGAGGGCGATGGCGACGGCGCGTTTGGCGTCGGCCTGGCCGACGATGTGCTTGTCCAGTTCGTGAACGATTTCTCGCGGGGTCATGGTGGTCATGCTTGCTCGTGGGGGTCCGATTGCAGGTCCAACTCTTCGACGGTCAGGTTGCGGTTGGTGTAGATGCAGATGTCGGCGGCGATGTTCAGGGATTTTTCGACGATCTCGCGGGCGCTGAGTTCGGTGTTCTCCAACAGGGCGCGGGCGGCGGACTGGGCGAAGGGGCCGCCGGAGCCGATGGCGATGAGTCCGTTCTCCGGCTCGATGACATCGCCGTTGCCGGAGATGATGAGCGAGGCCTTGCTGTCGGCGATGGCGAGCAGGGCTTCGAGGCGGCGCAACATGCGGTCGGTGCGCCAATCTTTGACCAATTCGACAGCGGCTTTCGTGAGATTGCCGCGCTGCTTCTCCAACTGGCCCTCGAAGCGCTCGAACAGGGTGAAGGCGTCGGCGGTGGCCCCGGCGAAGCCCGCCAGCACCTTGCCGTGGTAGAGGCGACGCACCTTGCGGGCGTTGGCCTTCATGACGGTATTGCCCAAAGTCACCTGGCCGTCGCCGCCGATGACCACTTTATCGCCCCGGCGGACGGAGACGATGGTGGTGCCGTGAAAGGTTTCCACTGAATTTCCCGACTGATTGAAAACGCGGAATTGTACATCATTGCCCATCGGCCCGCCCTGCGGCCTGTCATTGCCGCCAGGACAATCGCGCTATGCCGGGAGCGGCTGTGTTCTCCCCTCTCCCAAGGGCGAGGGGGCGAAAATCACATGGCGCGATTGCCCTGCAATTGCCGCCGTTGGTGCCATAATTGAGTCCATCCATTTTGGTGCGACTTAATTTTAATTTTATGACCGCTTTGCCCCGACTCCGCCTTAAGAAAAATGAAGACCGCCGCCTGCGTGGTGGTCATCTATGGATTTTCAGCAACGAAGTGGACACCGCCGCCACCCCGCTCAAGGCGTTCGCCGCCGGGGATTTGGCGGTGCTGGAGAGCAGCCGTGGCGAATCCCTCGGGCTGGCCTACGTCAATCCCGATTCGCTGATTTCCGCCCGCCTGTTATGCCGCGATATTCACGCCAACATCGACCCAGCCTTTTTCATCCGGCGCCTGGAGCGGGCGCGGGAACTCCGCGATTGGATCTACGACCGGCCCTATTACCGGCTGGCCCATGGCGAGAGCGACGGCCTGCCGGGCACGGTGATCGACCGCTTCGGCGACGTGTTCGTGGTGCAGACCAACACCGCTGGGATGGAGCGCTTGCAGGAGCCGTTGTTGGCGGCCTTGGAGCGCCTATTCAAGCCCCGCGCCGTGGTGCTGAAAAACACCTCGGGCCTGCGGACCCTGGAGGGACTGGAGACCTACACGCGGATGGCGGTGGGCGAGTCGGTCGGGCCGGTGGAGATTGAGGAGAATGGTGCCCGCTTTCTGGTCGATCCCATCGGGGGCCAGAAGACCGGCTGGTTCTTCGACCACCGGGACAACCGGGCGCGGCTGGCGAAGCTGTGCCGGGGCCGGAAGGTGCTGGACCTGTTTTCCTACACCGGCGCGTGGAGCGTTCAGGCGGCGCTGGCGGGCGCGGCGCGGGTGGATTGCGTGGATGCTTCTCAAGCGGCGTTGGATTTCGCTAGGGAGAACGCCCGGCTCAATGATGTGGCCGACCGGATGGACTTCGTGAAGGACGATGTGTTCGATTTCCTCAAGCGGGCCAGGGAGGAGCGGCGCCATTACGACGTGGTGGTGCTGGACCCGCCCGCCTTCATCAAGCGGCGGAAGGACTTGGCCCACGGGGTGGAAGCCTATCGGCGGCTCAATCAGGCGGCGTTGCAAGTGCTGGCTTATGGCGGCGTGCTGGTGTCGGCGTCCTGTTCGTTCCATCTGCCCAGGGAAACCCTGCACGATCTGCTGCGGAGTTCGGCGCGGCATGTGGACCGCCATCTGGTGTTCTTCGCGAGGGGTGGGCAGGCACCGGATCATCCTATTCATCCGGCCATCCCGGAGACGGATTATTTGAAGGTGTTCTTCTGCTTCGTGGAGCAGAGCTTGTAATCCGAAAGGTGGGTTTCGTGGTGGGCATGGGTGCGTGCCCACCCTGCGGGGCTTCCCCCGAATCACCGTGAGCGGTCCCTTCGACTTCGCTCAGGCAAGCCTTAGACCGCGACAATTCCGCGCCTGACCGTGGCCTGAAGGCCACTCCCACAACCGTCGGCGTCTCTCAGGAAATTGTTTCGGCCAAGGTCTTAAGTTAATGGCGGTGAAGCAGGGCTTGGGAATCGGCGGAAAAGCCTAATTTGGCGTAGGCGAGGGCGCGGTTGTTGCCACCGCCGGGGCGGGTTCGCCGCCCACCCAGGACCGCGCGAGGTCGCGCCCGGCGGGCAGGCCGAACAAAGCGCCAACCATCAGCGCGGCCAGCAGGAATCCAACGGCGGCGCCTCCCAGTATGGCCGGTATCAGGGACGGCTTTTCCGGCGGGCGT
>NZ_JBTEKS010000212.1:0-7789 GCF_054333355.1 Methylomagnum sp.
TTAGGTATCGGCGCGGTGTCGTCCTTGCTCGGCATCGGCGGTGGCACCCTGAGCGTGCCGTTCCTGCTCAAATGTCGTTATTCCATCCGTCACGCGGTGGCGATTTCCTCGGCCTGCGGCTTTCCCATCGCGGTGGCCGGCACCTCGACCTATATTGTGCTGGGCTGGCACAAGGCGTCCCTGCCGCTGTGGAGCTTCGGCTACGTCTATCTCCCCGCGCTTGCCGGGATTATTTTGACCAGCATCCCCTTCGCGCCGCTGGGGGCGCATTTGGCCCATCGGCTGCCCACGGGTGGACTCAAAAAAGTATTCGCGCTGCTGCTGGCCCTCATCGGGTGTCGGCTATTGTGGCAGGCCGCGCAGACTTGGATTGAAATTTGAACCCTAGTTAAACAGGAGGTCCGGTATGACCGGCAAACCACGCATCGAAATCGAGTATTGCACCCAGTGCCGCTGGCTGCTGCGGGCGGCTTGGCTGGCTCAGGAGCTTCTGACGACGTTCGAGGAAGAACTAGGCGGCGTGACCTTGGCGCCCGGCACGGGCGGGATTTTCGAGGTACGCCATGGCGAGACGGTGCTATGGTCCCGCAAGGCCGAGGGGCGCTTTCCCGAAGCCAAGGAGCTTAAGCAACGAGTGAGAGATATCGTTGCCCCGGAAAAAAGCCTGGGTCATTCAGATACTCGACCGTGACCGCTAGTCTTTTTGAATGTGGATGCCCGCAATCCAATAAAAATATAAGCCCCTATTTTATGGAGCTTTTCGCGTTTACATCGACAAAGCCTAAAATTCGGAAAGTCGGCCTCGTTGGATTTAACGCTTCGGTCATTTCATCGGAAATTTGCTACCGCCAGTCGCTTTCAGCCACCAGCCTGGCAAAAGTTCACTATACGTTAAAGGCATGAAAATTCGACTTGTCCAACAAGGCTTCACCCTCATCGAACTAGCGGCCACCGGCGCGGTGATCGCCATCACCCTAATGCTGGGAGTGCCCAGCTTCAAAGATGTCATTCAGAACAACAAAATGACGTCCGTCATCAATGAATTCGTGACGGACTTCAACATCGCCCGGAGCGAAGCCATCAAACGGGCAAGGCCAGTGGCGTTGTGCAAGCGGAATACAGCGGGCACGGCATGTAGCAATAACAACAGCGACACTGTATGGCTTAGGGGCTGGCTGGTGGTGGTGGACGTGAACGGTAACAATGTGTTCAGCCAAGCCGACGGCGATGAAATCATCAGAACCCATAGCGCCCTGACCAGCAGCCTCGCCAGCCTGTCCTCCGGCAGAAATCGGTACACTTATAGCGCCGACGGCTTTGCCGTGGGCTTTACCGATTCGTTCGTTTTCTGCGACAGCCGGGGAACAAGCAAGCTGAGGGCGCGGATACTGAACAACACCGGCAGGCTCCGCGAAGCGTTGGATAGCAATCACAACGGAATACCGGAAAACGACGGCGGCGGCGATTATTCATGCCCATGAAAACCAAGACGCTCCATGGCAAGCCGAATGGCAAAGACGGCGGCTTCACACTGATCGAGGTGCTGGTCGCCGTCGTGGTGCTTGGCGTCGGCCTGCTGGGGCTGGCGGGACTGCAAGTCAGTGGGCTGTATTACAACCATAGCTCTTCCCTCCGCGCACAGGCCACCCTGCTGGCCTCCGATATTGCGGAACGCATGCAGGCGAACCCCTTGGGGGTGCTGGCCCTTAGCTACCACAATCCGGTGGCGGAAGAAATCCCTGCTTGCTTGACCGTCGCGGGATGCACCCCCGCCCAGATGGCTCAACATGATGCCTTTGAATGGAGCCGCGCCCTGAGCACTCAACTGCCAGGGGGAGGGGGCGCGATATGCCTGGACAGCACGCCCAATGACGGCAGCTCCGGTGCCCCCGCCTGCGATGGGGTGGGCACCATATACGCCATCAAGGTGTGGTGGACGGGGCGGATATGGCAAGACAGCCAGTTGGTGGATGGCGAGGAAATCTTCAGAACGAGCTACCAGCCATGACCAAGCGCTTCATCCATCGGACCCCAGGCCACCCGTCCCAACGGGGGATGTCCCTCGTCGAAATCATGGTGGCGATGATCGCCGGCTTGATTCTCATGGCGGGCGTCGGGCAGCTATTTACGAGCAGCAAAAAAACCGCCGATGTCCAAGACACGCAGGCGCGCTTGCAGGAGAACGCCCGTCTGGCCATGCAAGTGCTAGCCAGGAGCGTCCGCGAGTCGGGTTATATCGGATGCTCAAGCAGGGTGGGGCTGTCCAATGTCCTGAATCCGGCGGTGGCCGGCCCGCACGCCTATTCGGACGACTATCAATACGAAGGCTTTGGGTACGCGGTCGATGCCAGGCTTTCGACCATCGCGGCCATCTTTGGCTTCGAGTGGACGGCCGGCGCCGCGACCGACACGGCGGCGGGGAACTGGACCCCCGCCCTCGACGCCAGCATCACCAGCCCCAGCCCCGGCAGCGATGTCCTGACCGTCCGGGGACCGCTGGGCGAGGCCTCGACACTACAGCAAGTCGGGGCGGCGCCCCCCGTCACCAGCTACAGCGGGAACGCCAACCTCACCGTGGGCGCCAGCCCCGACTTTTCGAGCTGCGACATCGTCTTGGTGTCCAACTGCACGAGCGCCGTCATGCTGCAAGTCACCAACGATCCAGTCGGCGGCATCATTCAACATGCGACCAACGGCTGCACACCCGAACCCGGCCCCGACAACGCCGTCGACACGCTGAACGGCAATGTCTTCAGCGCCGGCGACAGCGTGGTCCGATACGGCACCACCAGCTTTTATGTGAGGACCGGCGGCGGCACGGGCAACACCGAGCCGACCCTATACCGCCGCGTCACTGGAGGCAATGCCGAGGAGATCGTCGAGGGTGTGGAACAAATGCAGATCCGCTACGGCGAAGACACCGAGGCGCTTCCCGTCCCCGTCACGGCCTTGCCGGACTTCACGCCCAACCGCTACGTGACCGCCGACCAGGTCGCCGACTGGCGCCGGGTGGTCAGCGTGCGGATCAGCCTGCTGCTGCGAACCAGGGAAGACAACGTAGCGGCGACGCCCCAGACCTACACCTTCAACGGCGCCGCCGTGACGGCCCCCGACCGCAGGCTGAGGCAAGTGTTCACCACCACCCTCGGCGTCCGCAACCGCCTGCCCTAGCAAGACACAACCATGCGCGTGGATAACATCAAGCACTTCATCGAATGCCAAGGGCAGCGGGGCGCCGCGCTCATCGTCAGCCTTCTGATCCTGACCATCATGACGGTGATCGGCGTGACCAGCATGCAGTCCACCTCGCTGGAGGAAAAAATGACGGGCAACCTGCGCAACAACTCACTGGCTTTCGCGGCCGCCGAGGCGGCCTTGCAGCAGGCCGAAAACTTGCTCGCGCCCACGGCGGAACTGCCAACCTTCACCAACACGGGCAACGGCGGATTTTACGGCAAGGATGCGACCGCCGACTCGTCCAGATGGAAAACCGTTTGGACCACCGGGAACGTGACCTCCTACATGGGCATCACCCTCGCCAAGGTGACGACCTTGCCGATGTTCATCGTCGAGGAACTCACCTACACCACACAAGGCGGGAGCGCGGGGGGGAGCCTGGAGGCCGGGGTTGAGCAACTGGCGGGCGCGCCGCGCTCCTGGTATCGGATCACGGCGCGTGGCACGGGCGGCACCGATAACGCGGAAGTCATCCTGCAATCTGTTTACCGGCGATAGTTTCGTCAAGGCCAGCCCAGCAAATCCTTTTTCGGTACATCAACATGAAACCGCAGCCTACGCATAAGAAAACACATCGCCCCGTTGCTTTGGGATTGGTCGCCGCGCTCTGCTCGGGACCGGCGGCGGCTGTGACCCCCGCACAATCGCCATTGTTCCTGTCCATTGTGTCGGCCAAGCCCAACATCATGCTGATGGTGGACAATTCGATATCCATGGATCAGCCGCTAGACGCCGGTTCGCTCTACGCCAATGATCCGCCTCCGGTGGGATATAGCTACACTTGCCCCACCACTAAAGCGCTTAGCAATAGCCCCGGCGCCGGTTCAGGCACCGGAACATCGGCCTCGCCCTACGTCGTCGTGGCCAGGGCATGTTCAACGCCAAGGTTTAAAGTCACAACAAACACCCCCTCCTGCAGCAACTCGACAACAGGCGCGCCATTTGGCAGCGGTTCGAGTCAACGGTGCTTTAATAGCGCCAAATATTACACAATTCAGAAATATGGTGGCGGGAGTGTTAGCGGACTGACCGGCTATACCCTGCTGGGCAGCTATTTGAATTACTATTTCGCCGAAGGCACGTTCAACAATAGCCTGTCCGCCACCCTGGACCTCACCCGCCTGGAGGTGGCGAAGGAGGGCGCCAACGCGCTGGTGGACTCCATCACCCCGGCTTCGGGAGAGCTTGCGAGCCTGCGCCTGGGCTTAACCACCTACAACGCCGCCGATGGCGGCAAACTCCTGACGCAGATCGACGATTTGACGCCAAGCCAGGCCACCTCGATTAAATCCCAGATCAACGCGCTCACCGCCAGCTCCAATACCCCATTGGCCGAAACCTTGTCGGACATTGGCCGCTATTTCTCAATGGGATACACCGGCAACCTGACCCTCCACCCCGGCACGGCCTCACAGGCCACCGCCACGGTGGCCTCCACATTCAACAACCACTGCATCACCAGCGGCGGCTCACAGAATTGCAACTTGACTCCGCCCATTCAAAGCTGGTGCCAAAAAAGCTTCGTGGTGCTGCTGAGCGACGGGCTGCCCTCTTCGGATCGCAACCTCAGCACCCCTCTGCGGGACTACGACAGCGACTGCGACGCCGCCCATAGCTGCCTGGCCAACAACTACGACATGAAGTGCGGCTTCGCCTATCCGGGCGGCAACGGCACTTGTAGCCCTTCAAAAAGCGTCCCCAACGCCGGCTCCGAATCCAGCGACTACCTTGACGACGTAGCCCAGGCCCTGCACGAGATTGATTTGCGGCCCGATCTAACAAAGCCGAGCAACACATATAAAAACAACCTCACCATTTACACGGTGGGCTTCGCCGATCCCGCCATCGATCCAAGTCAGCCGGGGGTCAATACGCTCTTGGCAGACACCGCCGCCCAAGGGGGGGGGGAGTTTTATTACGCCTCCAGCGGCACCGCCCTGGGTAACGCCTTAAAAAGCACCGTGAGCGCCATCTCCGGGGAAGTGGGATCGTCCGCCTCGGTGGCCACCAACTCCTCGCGGGTCGAGGAGGGATCGACCATCTATCAAGCCATGTTCGACAGCACCGACTGGATCGGGAGCTTCCTGGCTTATGGAATCAACACCGACGGCAGCATCAACCCGACGCCCCTCTGGAACGCGGCGGAGAAGATACCCAGCCCGTACACCTCACGCACCATCCTGACTTACAATCCAAGCTCGCATACCGGCACGACATTCGCCTGCGCGAACCTCACCAGCGGAACGGGCAGCCAGCGCGAACTCCTAGGCATAGCCGACTGCAACGATTCAAATGACCTCGGCGTATGGCGCTTGAATTACCTGCGCGGCGATTCAACCCACGAGAAGCCCAATTCGCTACGCCATGACACCGAGAACGAGACCCGGAGCAGCGACCCCAACGTGGCCGTCTTCCGCAACCGGACCCATCTCAATGTGCTAAATAACGACGCCACTGGCGACGACCCCTGGCTGCTCGGCGACATCGTGAACTCCAACCCGGTCTTCGTGGGCACCCCCGACTACGGCTATAAAGACCTGACCGGGACGGAAGGCACGAGCTACGCGAGCTTCCGCGAAGGCGGCTCCTACACCGGGCGGACCAAAATGATTTATGTCGGTGCCAACGACGGCATGCTGCATGGCTTCAACGCCCATGGCACCGGCACGGACGCGGGGGTGGAGAAAGTGGCCTTCGTCCCCAACGCCGTGTATGGGAATTTCACCTCCCTGAGCGACCCTAATTTCCTTTTCAACCATCGGTATTTCGTGGACGGCTCGCCCCGTGCCGGAGACGCTTATTTCGGTGGCGCCTGGCACACCGTGCTGGTGGGGACGACGGGGGCCGGGGGACACGGGGTTTTCGCGTTGGATGCGACCAATCCAGACGCGGGCTTCAGCGCCAGCGACGTGCTGTGGGAGTTCAGCGATACCGACGCTCCCGTGGCGGCGAATCTAACCACCGACTCGTCCTCATTGCGGGGCTTCCAGAACAATCTCGGCTACACGATGACGCAAGCATCCATCGTCCGCATGAAGGATGGCTCGTGGGCGGCGGTCCTAGGGAATGGCTACGGGAGTGTCAACAACAAGGCCGTGCTTTATATCGTTAATGCGCAGAATGGCAACATCATCAGGGCGCTCAGCACGGAAACAGGCTCATCCACGGAACCCAATGGCTTATCCACGCCCATCGCGGTCGATGTGGATAGCGACCGGGTCGTGGATTACATCTATGCGGGGGATTTGCAGGGGAACCTATGGAAATTTGACGTGAGCAGCACCAGCGCCTCTAGCTGGAATGTCGCCTATAGCGGAACCCCCCTGTTTGTCGCCTGCGACCGAAGCGAAACCTCCTGCGCTACCGCCCACCGCCAACCGATCACCTCCAAGCCGCAGGTCGGCGCGGGGTCTTCGGGCGGCTACATGGTGTACTTCGGCACGGGCAAATATTTTGAGTCCATGGACAACGATGTCTCCGCCCCTCAAACACAAACCTTCTACGGCGTCTGGGATAACGGCGCCACGGTTCAGAGCCGGGCCGACCTACAAGAACAGACGATAGTGTCCGAAGCCGATGGCTTGAGGCTAAGCTCAGAAAACCCTGTGGATTACCCCACCAAGAAGGGCTGGTTCATGGACCTTAGGAAGCCGGGCACTCCGTTGACATACCAAGGAGAACGGGTCATCAGTTTCCCGCAATTGCGGGGAACCCGGGTGATCTTCACGACGCTTATCCCCCTCCCCACCAGCGAGGGCCAAGACCAGTGCACCACGGTCTCGGATGGAACCGGCTGGCTGATGGAATTGACCGCCCTGACCGGAACGCCGCTGCCCACCAGCGGCCCGGCACCTTGGGACATCAACCAAGATGGCGTGATTGACTCCAACGACACGTACTCCTACAACAACAACACACACAATGTCTCGGGCATCCAGTCCACTGTCGGCATGCCCACCGCGCCGGGCGTAATCAAATTGACCGATGACGGGAGCGACACAGGGTGCCGGGAAATGAAATATATCGTCGGCTCCAGCAGCCAAATCGAGAGCCGGTTGGAATCCTGCACCAGCGGCGGTGGCGCATCTTCCGGACGGCAGGCGTGGCGGCAATTGCGCTAAGCTTGGCAATCAAACACAGCAGAGCAGGTGTAGCAACGTGAAAGCGAACAAGCATCCCAGAGGGTTCACCTTGTTGGAACTGATGATGGCCCTGGGCATCGTCGGCATTTTGGGCGCGATAGCCTATCCCAGCTATCAGAAGCAAATGGAGAGAACCCGCCGCGCCGACGCGGAGGGCGCACTCCTGGGGCTGGCGAACGCGATGGAGCGGCACTTCACAGAGACCAACTCTTACCTGGACGCGGCCGGCACGGCGGGGACGCCAGCGCCCACCGGGTATCCGCGCATCTACCCCACGCAATCCCCGCTGGATGGAGCCACCAAGTATTACGACCTAACCATTAACGCGGCCACCGCCACGACCTATACCCTGCGGGCCACGCCCATTTCCAACAGCCCCCAAGCCCATGATAAGTGCGGGACATTGACCC
>NZ_JBTEKS010000213.1:0-7784 GCF_054333355.1 Methylomagnum sp.
CCCGCCCCGCGCCGCCGCCGCCCTGCCCCGGCCCGCCGCTTTCTAATAAAATCGCCCGCTCGACCCTAACTCACGGGAAATTCATGCGCGACCCGGATCGCTTAGCCACCGCCGAAGCCAATCGCCCGAAAACCAAGGGGATTTTCGGCGCCTTCGGCATCTTGCTCATGCTGGCCCTTGGGCTGGCGGTTTTCTTCCTGCCCCTCAAGGACTGGCTACAGCAAGGCCAGATCATCAAAGCCCAATTGGACAGCTTCGGCATCGCCGCGCCCCTGGTGTTCGTGGCGGGCACGGCCCTGCTCATCGCCGTCGGGGCGCCCCGCTTGGTGGTGTGTTCGCTGGCGGGCGTGGCCTTCGGTCCCTGGTGGGGCTTGGCCTGGAGCCAAGTCGGCACGCTGCTGGGTGCCTACGCCACGTTCCTGACGGTGCGGGCCTTCGGGCGCGAGCCAATCCTGCGCCGCTATCCGCGCCTCGACCGCTACGCCGACCGCCTCCGCCACCGGGGATTGTTGGCCGTGCTGCTCATCCGCCAATTGCCGATGAACGGCTTCCACAACAACCTGCTGCTGGGCCTGTCGCCGGTGGGCCATCGGGATTTCCTGTTCGGTAGCCTGCTCGGTTATCTGCCGCTGGGCGCCACCGCCGTGTTGATTGGCGCCGGGGTGGTGCAAACCGAATTCTCCCGGCTGGTCCAGTTTACGGCGGCGGGATTGGTGGCGTTTCTGCTGCTGGGCTTTCTGCTCAAGCGGCTGGTCGGCTCGTCACGCGGCGCGGCGGATGACCTGGAAAGCCAGCCACTCCCGCTGAACAATGGCCTAGAATGAGGTCATGGCGTCGGGCATGAGTACATGCCCGACATACAGAGCTTGGATCCGGCCCCGTGGGCTTGGGTCCCGTTGGCTGAGCTGAGTCGAAGCCAACGGGGCCGGAGCCAGCCTAGCCTGCCAATACCGTCCAGGCATCCCGGATCGACGGGCTTGAATCCAAACAATCAAATCCCATGCTGCTCTCCCTCAAGTACAACTTCCTGTTCGTCCACATCGCCAAGACCGGCGGCACCAGCGTCCGCGATTCGCTGTGGTACTACAAATGGACCGACCCGTACCGGATTCCCCAATTCCTGTGCAGCCGCCTGAGCGCTTTCACCCGCCATCAAATCGGCGCCAAGTTCCCCCGCCACGCCAAGCTCATCGCCGCCCAGGAAATGCTGCCCCGCGAGGTGTTCGAGCGGCTGTTCAAGTTCGCCTTCGTGCGTAGCCCGTGGGATTTGCAGGTCAGCTCTTACCACCACATCCGTCGCGAGCGGCCCCATCTCATCACCCATATCGACAGCTTCGAAGCCTTCCTGCGCTGGAAGCTGGACCCGGCCCGTCCGCCCCAGTACCACGCCGACATGTCCACGGAACTGCAAAGCGATTATCTGGTGGACCTGCATGGCCGCCGCCTCGTCGATTTCATCGGGCGCTATGAATTCCTGGCGGACGACTTCGACGAGGCCTGCCACCGCATCGGCATCCGCCGCCCGGACCTGCGTCACGCCCGCCAAGCCACCGACCGCCGCAAGGATTACCGCGGCTATTACAACGACATCACGGCGGCGCTGGTGGCGGATCATTACCGCCAAGACATCGCGGCCTTCGGCTATCGCTTCGACGATCCCCTGGCCTCGGACCTCGCCGGTTTCAGGGCGGTTGCCCCGCGTCCGGCCAGCGTGTCCAGCCTGGCGGACGCGCCCCGTTAGCGGTGCCGGAGCGGGCGTGTACCCATCCATCCACATCCTGGGCAGCAGCCAGTTCAGCGGCACTGACCAGTTCTTCGTGACCCTGGTCCGCGCCCTGCGGGAGGATGGCAAGACCATTCTCGCCATCGACCGGGCGGGCACCGAGGCCGGGCATTTACTGGAGCAAGCGGGCGTGGAGCAAGTTCACCTGCCGCTGTCTGGACCCGGCGATGTCTGGTCGGCCTGGCGAATCAAGCGCATCGCGGGCCTGCCGGATAAAACCACCCGGCTGACCCTGCGCAAACCGCACGGCATCCCCAAAGATCGGTTCGTGCTGTTCACCCAGAGCCGCTTGGTGGAATCCAAAGGGGTCGATGTGCTGCTGCGGGCCTCGGCCCGGACGGACCTGGGACGAGCGGGCGAGACCCTCCTGCGCCAGCAATTCAGCCGGGAAGCCGTGGTGGCCGCCTGTCTCGACCTTTACAGCCAGCTTTTGAAAGAACGGGGCATCATCTGAGCATGACCACCACCGCACCCACCCGCCTCCTGGTGATCCGCCTCAGCGCGATTGGCGATGTCATCATGGCTTCAGGGCTAATCCCCGCCCTGCACGCGGCCTTTCCCGGCGCACAAATAAGCTGGCTGACAGAAGAACCCAACGCCGGGCTGCTGCGCCACAATCCCCGCTTGGAGCGGCTCCACCTGCTGCCCCGACGGCGTTGGCGGGAACTGCGTCAATCCGGCCAATATCGGCAGCTTGGGCGGGAAGTGTCCGGGTTCGTCCGCGAGTTGCGGGCCGAGCGCTATGACGTGGTGCTGGATTTACAGGGCTTGTTGAAGAGCGGGATTTGGGCCGGACTCAGCGGCGGCAAGCGTCGCATCGGCCTGGGTTCGCGGGAAGGCAGCGGGCTGTTGATGACGGACGTGCTGGACCGGCGGGTGGACAGCCCGAAGATTGGCAAGGAGTACCGCAAGCTGGCGGAATTCCTGGGTGCCCCGCCCGACGCCTTCGCCCTGGATATCGCCGTGTCCGACGAGGACCGCGCCGCCGTGGCCGGGCTGCTGGCGAATTCGGGCGTGCCGGGGGATTACGCCGTCATCGCGCCGTTCACCACCCGCCCCCAGAAGCATTGGTTCGACGAGCGCTGGGCGGAATTCGCCACTGGCCTGACAGATGCGCGGGGCTGGCCGGTGCTGATGCTGGGCGGACCCGCCGACCGCGACCACGCCGCCGCCATTCAAGCGCTGGCCGGTGGCCGTCTGATTGATTTGGCCGGGCGGACCAGCCTCGGCCAGTGCGCGGCGTTGATCGAGCGCGCCCGGTTGCTGGTCGGCGTGGACACCGGCCTCACCCATCTCGGCATCGCCATGGCGACGCCCACTCTGGCGCTGTTCGGCTCCACCCGCCCCTATCTCGACACGGGCCGGGCCAACGCCCGCGTGCTGTATGAGCAACTCGAATGCTCGCCTTGTCGGCGTCGGCCCACTTGCGGCGGGACGTTCGACTGCATGGGGCGGCATACGGCGGGGTCGGTGTTGGCGGCGGTGGGGGAGTTGTTGGGATAATGGCTGGGCCTCACATAGCTTTTGGCTCGTAGTCCCGCCTTCAGGCGGCCACTACGCCGCTTCCCTACCCTGATACACACGCCTCCGCCACTTCCCATACGCCCAACCCAGCGCCATCAAGGCTTGCGCTCCCGCACAAACCAGCCCAATCACCACACTGCCCGCCCCCAACGGAAACACGATGGCTTCCAGCCACGTCCATCCCAGTTCCTCGATAATGCCGGGAATCACCCCATACAGCAGCCCCAATACCAACACGGTGGACATCAAGGCCCGTTGCGGGTTGTTGCCAAAACTGAAGCCCAGGAAAACGCCCACATCGCGGAACGCCAGCAGCAGCAACGGCAGGGGATAAAGGCGCCAGCCATCCCCGACTCCGACTGGCTTGGGCCACCCCAAGGCACTGAGCGCCAGACCGAACAGGGTTGCCAAGGCCAAGCTCACACACCAAGGCGGCAACTCCTCGCCGAAGCGTTGCCATGCGGATTGGGTGGCGTAGGCGAGCAGGCGCTTGTAGCGCATCGGTTCATTCGATTCACTGAGTAGCCCGACATAGGTCAAGCCCAGACCCGCCAGGAAGCCAACTAGACAGAACGATGGACCCGCCCCAAGCTCCGGGGCCAAGAAGCCCGCCAGAAATCCACTCAGGAACAGCGCGAACGCCAGCCACACCCAGGGCAGGCTGCGGATTCGCAACTCCTGAGCCATCAGCCGATAGCAGCCGACGCCGACCCAGAATACAGCTATAGCCAAGGCGGTTAGGGTCATACTCGACAAGCTTATGGGCAAGCCGTACCAAGCCACGATTTTTACATCGTGCAGAGGGTTTTTGGTTAGGGACATGCCCCACGGTCCCAACATGGACAGCGCGGCCAGCGTCATCGCCACCGTGATGCCACCCCCGTTGGCGGGGCCGGGGCGGAGTGCCAGCAGCCCCATCAAAAAGCTCAAGGCTTGCAGCCCCAAACCGCCGAGCAAACCATAGACATACAGCCAAGGCAGGTTCGGCGTGGTAGCACGATCCGCCGCCAGCGCATACATCACTATGCATATCAACGCGCCATACCAAACCACCAAGGTGCTGCCGAACAGCTTGCCCCAGACCATGGCCCACGGCCCCAGCGCCGACAAGCGTTGGGTGTCCCAGGTGCGGTTGCGCTTTTCATCCAGCAGGCTGTCCACCACTTGCCGGGAGCCTCCCCAGGAAACGATGAGCAGAAACAGCAGTCCCGCCGTGTTGGTGGTGATATTCGTTAAGTTGTCATGGTCCAGGGTATAGGTCAGGCCGAATATCACGGCCAGTACCAGCGGCACGCCGATTTGCCGGGACAGGGGAAACTCCAGCCAAAGCTGACGTTCGAATTCGGGGTTGATGTTCATCGGGGTTGCCTGATGGATTCGAGGTAAGCGTCCTGCATGTTCTGCGCTGCCGGGGCGAACTCGCAGACCGGCAGGTCCAAGGCCAGCAGGTCTCGCAGCACGCGATGCTGGACGTTCGCGTCAGTGGGCAGGCTCAGCAGCGCGGCGCGGTCCTGCTCGACGCTCAGCACGTCCAGGCCCGTCAACGCCCGTAGCTTCTCCGCCAGCCCGCCCACCGGCTCGGCCAGCACCAGCCGGAATGGCTGGGTTTCGGCGCGGGCCTTGATCGCCACATGCTCGATGATCCGCCCCTGCCGCAGCACCAGCATATCGGTGCTGTAGGCTTCCAATTCCGCCAGGATGTGGGACGACACCAGCAGGGTCATGCCTTGGCTCTGCAAGTCCAAAAACAATTGCGCCAACTCATGCCGGGCTTCCGGGTCCAGGCCGGAAGCCGGTTCGTCCAGCAGCACCACGCGGGGCGAATGGATGATGGCCTGGGCGATGGCGACCCGCTGGCGCAGCCCCCTGGACAGCTCGCCGGGCCGGGTTTCCAAGCGCCCGTCCAGTCCCAACCGGGCGCTGGTTGCCAGGATCGCCCGCGCCGCGTCGGCGGCGTCCATGCCCTGGGCGCGGGCGACGTAATGCAGACATTGCCGCACGGTCAGCCGCTCGTAAAGACCGAAGAAGTCAGACAAATAGCCAATCACGCGGTGGCATTCGCGGGGCTGCTCCAGCACGTCCAGGCCAGCGACGCGGATACCGCCGCTCACCGGCTGCTCCAGCGCGGCGAGGCAGCGCAGCAGGGTGGTCTTGCCCGCGCCGTTTGGCCCGACCAGGGCGGTGATGCTGCCTTGCGGAATATGCAGGGATACCTCGTCCAGCGCCCTCAGGCCGGGGTATTCAAACACCAAGCTGTCCACATCTATCATGGGGAATCCTGTGGATTAAGGGATGGCCGCCGGGGATGATTTTGAATTGGCTCGCAGGAAAGTAGCGCGGATGAAGCGCGGCGCCATCCGGGATGATGCACGCCATTATTGCCCCAGATTCCGCAAAGCACCACGACACCTTCCGCCTGCCGCCGGGGGGCCTGCGTGGTGTGAATACCTGCCCGGCGGCACCCTGGCCGAGCGCTTGGAGCGGGAGGGTCCGCTAGCCACGGCGGAGGTCTGGCGCTGCCTCGCGGAACTGGCCGAGGGCTTGGCCTTCCTGCACGGCGCGGGGCGGATTCATTGCGACCTCAAGCCGGACAATGCGTTCCTACACGCCCATGCCGGGACCGCATTGATAAGCCGAAAGCAAGACGCGGGGTGGCGTGTCCATGGGAATCAATCCAGCAGGTTCAGAAGCTCCAGCAGCGGCTCCACATCGGTGAGGAACCGTTGCTCCCGGAAATAGCGCTGGAGTCGCTCGAAAGCGTTGCGGGTGATGGCTTGCCGCTCGTCCTCGTGGCTCAGGTAGTAGTCGAGCTTCTCGTCGAAATCGCTCAAGTCCCAGGCCACGGGAACATAGGTTTCGTAGGGCGCGAACACGTCCGGGTAACAAGCCAGATGGGCCATATCCGGCTTGAGCAGCAACGCGCCGGTGAACATGGCCTCGAAATCCCGCCAGCACACCTCGCCGTAGCCGAAGGGGCTGAAGCACGCCTTGGCGCGGAACAGTTCGCGGAAATACACGTCCCGCGAGACGAAGCCCCGGCACGCCACGTTCAGTCGGCTTTCCAGGCTGATGGCTTTGTCCAAGGCTTCCTGGCGCATCCGGCCATACCACTCGGCGCCCTTGGAGGCGACGCGGGCGTGCAGGTCGATGTCGCGGGTCTGAGGGTTCGGAAACTTGCCCAGGAAATAGGGCAGCATGTGGGGCGAGAAGGCGAAATGGGGGCTGAGCCACAGCTTTTGCCGGAAGCCCGGCGGCACCTCGAAGTGGGTGGGCGGATAATCCGCCAAGTCGAAGCGCCGGGCGTAGTAATCGGTCAGGTTGGTGTCGCCCAAGGTGGTGGCGCCATACTGGCCGAAGTCGCTGAACACCTGCTTCTTCACATAGGCCGCGAGGTATTCGTCCAACGGGGCGGCGTAGCGCAGGTCGGTGGGGGCGAACCAGTCGAAATAGGCCAGCCGCGCCTCCGGGAACGCCGCCCGGACCCGCGCCGCCAGCTTGGCGAGAACCGGGGGCGGGAGATCGAAGAGGCTCTGGAAGCACACGGCGTCCGCCTCCTGGTAGGGATGCTTTGCGTCCAGGAACCGCGCCAGCGGCAACTCCCGCATCTCGATGCGGAAGCGGTGGGCGAAATCCGCCCGGTGATACCAGAACGGGAATATCTGGGCGCGGCAGATGATGTCCTTTTCGGTGATGAACAGCAGCTTCTTCCAGCCCGCCCGCCGCCCGAAAGGCCGTTGCCATCCCAGCTTATCGACGGCTAGCCGATGAATATCCCAGCCCCACTCGGCGGGATTCATGATGGAGTCCGCGAGTCTCATCCCTGGCGCACTCCCACCCCGCCGCGCCGCCGCTGGCGGATGTCATTGAGCAGGCGGCGCGCCAAGCCAGCGAGTTGCTGGAAGCCGGGCAGCCGGTCGTACCATTGGTTGGGATAGATGTCGCTGCGCTGCCCGCCCAGCGAGGGCGTGCAAAGCAGCGTCACCACCTCGGGCCTTATCCCTGAAAAGATGCGCAGCCGGGGATGCTCGGCGGCGAGGCCGACCCCCGCCAAATCGGCCAGCACGGCGCGGCGGCGGTCGGGTCGGGTGGGCAGGTTGATGATGTAGATGCGCTGGAAGGCGTCGAAGATATTCACAAGCGTTGCCTAAGGTGATGGTTGCTTGGCAAAAGTGTAGCCAAAGCCTTCTTGAGTATCGCCCGTCATGGGCATTCCCATTGATTTATTCCGGTGCGACGCCTCGCGGGCTAGGCAGGGCGGAGGGGTTTGTGCCAAGCTTTAAATGCTCTAGGACTCACGCATTGCGCGCCTTCTACCTCTGGGAGAAGGTTGGGATGAGGGGGTCAAAAAGGAAAAATCCTTATTTTGAATCCCCTCACCCTAGGTTCTGTTGACGTAAGCGAAGCCAGATCAGTGACGTAGGGTGGGATAAGCGAAGCGCATCCACCCAACCAAGGCGGCGGATGCGCTCCGCTTATC
>NZ_JBTEKS010000214.1:0-7757 GCF_054333355.1 Methylomagnum sp.
GTTGTTGAGCGTGGGCCGGGTGGACGAGGCCGAGCCGCTGCTGGCGTCCGCCGCCGTCCAAAAGCAGGGGGCGGCGAATGTTGCCGCGCTGCGCTCGGTCATCGCCCTGGCCCGCAACCGCAAGGACGAGGCGCTGGCCCTGGCCGACGCGGCGGTGCGGGCCGACGCCCGTTCCGCCCCGGCGTGGCTGGCCCGTTCCTACGCGCTGCAAGCGGCCTTCGATTTGCCCAAGGCGCTGGAAGCCGCCGACAAGGCGGGCGAATTGCAACCCAACGACGCGCTCATCCAGGCGCGGCGGGCGGAGTTGCTGGCCTCGTTGGATCAGTGGGCCGACGCCCACCGCGCCGCCGACCGGGCGGTGCAGTTGGACCCCCGGCAAGCCCGCGCCCAGGCGGTGAAGGGCTTCGCCGAGTTGCGGGACGGCGACGCGAGCGCCGCGCTGGCGAGTTTCCGGCAGGCGGTGGCGGCGGATTCCGCCGATCCGTTGGCGCGGCTGGGGCTGGGGCTGGCGGCGATTCGCCGGGGCGAGTTGCGGGACGGCACCGCCGATCTGGAGTTGGCGGCGACCCTGGACCCCGGTTCGTCCTTGATCCGCAGCTATCTGGGCAAGGCGTATTACGAGCAGAGGCGCAACGCGGTGGCGGAGAAGCAGTTCGAGTTGGCGAAGCAGTTCGATCCGAAGGACCCGACGCCGTGGTTCTACGACGCGATCAAGAAGCAGACGGAGAACCGTCCGGTGGAGGCGCTGGAGGATTTGGACAAGGCGATCCAGTTGAACGGCAACCGGGCGGTGTACCGCTCGAAGCTGGCCTTGGATCAGGATTTGGCGGCGCGCAGCGCGGCCTTGGGACGGACTTACAACAATCTGGGGTTTGGGCCGCGGGCGCTGGTGGAGGGCTGGAAGTCGGTGAACGCGGACCCGACCAATTTCTCCGCGCACCGCTTGTTGGCGGACACGTACACTTCGATTCCGGGGCAGGAGACGGCGCGGGCCAACGAGTTGTTGCAATCGCTGTTGTTACAGCCCATCAACAGTACACCGATTCAGCCGCATTTGGCGGAGAGCCGGTTGTTGGTGCCGAATTTTTCAGGGCCGAGCTTGATGTCGTTCAATGAGTTCAATCCGGTGTTTTCGCGGAATGGTTTCAATACGCAAATTTCCGGGCTGGTGGGGAATCTCGATACTTATGCCAACGAGGCGACCCATGCGGGTATTTGGGATAATTTCTCGTATAACATCGGGCAGTTTCATTATCAGACCAACGGCTTCCGGCCCAATAATGATTTGAGGCAGGATATTTATACGGCCTTCACTCAGGCGGCGCTGACGCCGGATTTGAGCGTGCAGGCGGAGTTCCGGCATCGGGAGCTGGAGCATGGGGATTTGTTTTTTGATGGGGATTTGAAGAGGTTTTTCTCAGCTTCACAGTTTCGACGGAAACTTAATACCAACACTGTACGCGGGGGAATGAGGTATTCGCTGAACAGTAATTCTGATGTATTGCTGTCATTGACATATATCGATTCGTTTATAAATACAACCACATACAGTATACCAACCACGCTTAGCCAGCGAGGTTTCTTAGGAGAAGCACAATATATTTTTAGACATGAGCTTGTTGATGCTATTGTTGGTGTCGGACAGCAAAGCATCAACGCTAGACAAGCCTACCAAGTGTATTCCAACCCGCTAGTATGGGATGTGGACTTAACCAATGCCTATCTTTATACCCACACCCACTTTCCAAGCGGCGTTACTTGGACCTTGGGTGTCGGCGTAGACGCAGCACATAATCAGTTTATCGGCAGCCGCAACCAGATTGACCCCAAGTTCGGAATTATGTGGGAAGTAACCCCCGACACCACATTACGCCTCGCGGCCTTCCGCACCTATACCCGTGGCTCCGAAGTGCCTGCCACTATCGAACCCACCCAAGTGGCTGGATTCAACCAATTTTTCGATGGCTACACCGGCACTAGTGTATGGCGCTACGGTGCCGGGATAGATCACCGTTTCTCGCCGGGTTTGCTAATGGGTGCCGAAATATCTAGGCGCGACTTAAGTCAACCCAGCGCAACCGACCTTAAAGTCAACTCGGAAATCTTGCGCCAGATTCAGCACGAAAACCAAGCCCGAACCTATGCCAATTGGGCAATATCGGAACGATTCGCCGCACACCTGGAATATCGCTACGAGAAATATCTGTTTAGCGGTTACGATATCTATCAAAATCATTTAATTCCTGTCGGACTGAATTATTTTGATCCTACTGGAATATCCGCTGGCGCGACCTTTACCTATATCAATCAAAACTATTTTGATTTCGTCAACATCGACCGTCGGGGTAACTCAAGCTTTGGCTTGCTGGATTTAGCCCTGAGATATCGGCTGCCGCGCAGATATGGCATGGCGAGCCTCATGGTAAACAATGTGTTAGATCACAGTTTCAACTTTCTAGGTCAGAACAGTCAAAGCCTAAAAACAGGACGCCCCGAAGAAACCCCGCTGTTTCTACCTGACAGAACGATACTGTTCCAACTCACCCTAGCATTCTGATCGCCTATTACTATCATATTAGGAGCGGGGGGAAACTTTCATAGCCGAAGAGGACATACAAATGAGTGTACATTTCGAACCAGCATCCACATCGAATCCGCCTATGGAATCGCTGTTGGGATTCATCAAGCAATACAAGCTGGTCATCGCCGCCGTTTTACTGATCGTGGCGAGCTTAATTGCGAGCACGGCAATCCAGCACCAGATCGATACAAAACCTGTTGTTAGGGGTGACGATCCAACGGTGGGCGCTTGCGGGCCACCCGCCTGTCCAGCCCATCGCGCAAAGGATCCCAACACAGGCTCGTGTACCATTCCCTGCTAGGTGCAACCTTGATTGGCAGGAAGCCGCAAGGCGGGTTGGCAATCTCCGGCCACCCGCCTTTTTATTTGCCCGCAAAAACCCACACCCGCCCGCCACGCGACACGCCCTGACCGGAAGGAACGACAGAATCATTCGCCCAACGAGGCAATGAACCGCTTTCAAAACGCCTCATCCCTCTTATAATCCGCCACGGGCGCGACAGTGCCCGATCACACGCGACAAAACCAACCACTTTCGGGAGGAGCGATACGAATGAAACCAAAATTTACATCCCTGTTCGCGGGCGCGTTGCTGGCCCTGGCGAGCGCCAGCCCGTCCGTCCACGCGGCGGACGCGGCCTGCGGCGTCCACAACCTGAGCGGCAACTACGAATTCAGCGCCACCGGCAAAGCCGTCCCCGCCGGGTCCGGCTATGAACTCCGCGCCGTCACCGTCACCGGCAGCCTCCAGGCCGACGGCGCGGGCAACGCCAGCCTGCAACGGACCCTCGTCACCGAAGGACTGAGCGCCACCAGCGACCAGGCCACCGGCACCTACACCGTCAACCCCGATTGCACCGGCAAGCTCAGCCTCGCCGCCGACAGCTACGACTTCCAGCTTGGGCAGGACGGCAAGCTGCGCTTCGTCGGCACGCTCGGGCAGGGCGTGATCGCGGGAACGGCGTGGGCGACGACGGATACCACCTCGTTATCTTCGGCGGCTCTAGTTGGCTGTGGCCCGCCACTCTGCCCCGCCCATAAAATGAAAGACCCCAACACGGGTGCTTGCACCATTCCCTGCTAGGTGCAACCTTGGCAGGAAGCCAAAAGGCGGGTTGTCCATCTCCGGCCACCCGCCTTTTTTTTTGCCTGCAAAAACCCACGCCCGCCTTTTTGATTGTCCCCATCCGCCGCGCTGACTGCATAAGCGCATTTTCAATTCGCACGCACAGAGTGGGAGTGGGCTTTAGCCCACGACCCACGGCGGATAGTCGCGGGCTAAAGCCCGCTCCCACAGCATTTGATCGTTCCCACGCGCCACGGCCATTAAGTTAAGGGGAGACACCGCTCCGGGCGCATTCGATGACGGCGACTTCGGAGAATGACCCGGGCGGTGGGCGTCGGGCATGAGTACCCGCCCGACCTACAAGGCTTGCCCCGCCCGCCAAGCCCGGCCTAAACTCCCCGCCTCGACTCACGAAACGCCCGGAAATACCTTTCCAAACATTACCCATGCTCTACCAATCCATCCGCCCCCTACTGTTCCGCCTCGATCCCGAAATCGCCCACCACCTCACCCTCGCCGGGCTGCAAGCCCTGACCAAGCTCGGCAAATTCAACCCGCTGCGCCGTTCCACCCAAGGCAGCGCCCGCACCGTGATGGGGCTCGACTTCCCCAACCCGGTGGGACTCGCCGCTGGCCTGGACAAGAACGGCGACTGCATCGAAGGCTTCGCCGCGCTGGGCTTCGGCTTCCTCGAAATCGGCACCGTCACGCCCCGCCCCCAACCCGGCAACGTCCTGCCCCGCCTGTTCCGCCTGCCGGAGGCCGAGGCCATCATCAACCGCATGGGCTTCAACAACAAAGGCGTGGACTACCTGATTCAGCGGGTCCAAGCGGCCAAGTTCGACGGCGTCCTCGGCATCAACATCGGCAAGAACCGCGACACCCCGGTCGAGCGGGCGCTGGATGACTACCTCATCGGCCTGCGGGCGGTCTATCCCCACGCGGGCTATGTCACGGTCAATATCTCCTCCCCCAACACGCCGGGCCTCCGCAACCTGCAAACCGGCGAGCATCTGGAAACGCTGTTGGCGGGACTCGCGGCGGAACGGGAAATCCTGGCCCAAACCCATGGGCGGCGGGTGCCGCTGGCGGTGAAAATCGCGCCCGATTTGGACGCGGATGAAATTAAGGATATCGCCGCCGCCCTGATCCGCCACGGCATCGACGCGGTCATCGCCACCAACACCACCTCCTCGCGGGAGGGCGTCGAGAACCTCAAGCACGGCGGGGAAGCGGGCGGACTGAGCGGCAGGCCGGTATTCGCCAAGTCCACCGAAGTGGTCCGGCAACTGGCGGCGGCGCTGCAAGGCAAGCTCCCCATCATCGCCTGCGGCGGCGTGTTCAGCGCCGACGACGCCCGCCAGAAGCTCGACGCCGGGGCCAGCCTCGTGCAGATTTACACCGGCCTGATTTATCGGGGACCAGGCTTGGCGCGGGAAATCGTGCGGGGGACTGTGAGGCTTTCATCGATGAAACCGTCATTCAAGAACTGATCGAAACCACCGTGAACGGAGATAACGTCATGCCAACATTCATCGACCGTTATATTGAGCAAGGCCGACAACAGGGATTGTTCCGGGGGCTGGAGGAAGGCCGCGAAAAGGGGCTACAGGAAGGGCTGAAGGAAGGCTTGCAAAAGGGTTTGCGCGAGGGAAAGCAAAAGGGGCTGCAAGAAGGGCGACAGGAAGGACGACAGGAAGGACGGCTAGAGGGGCGGATGGATTTGCTGCTGCGCCAGATGACCCGCAAATTCGGCCCGCTCACCAAGGCGCAACAACAGCGCATCCAGCGGGCGGACGAGGATTCCCTGCTGCGCTGGACGGAGCAGATTCTGTTCGCCGAAACCCCGGACGAGGCATTGCGATGACGGCCCGCCCATCGGACGCCATGCCCCATGGCCGATAATCCCCCCCGGCCCGAACACATCCTCTTCCTCACCGGCAAGCTGGCGGAAAAGCAATTGCGCCGGACCCTGGAGGAGATGGCCCCCGAATTCGGCTACACCGTCCACCAACTCGGCCTGACCGTCGCGGCCTTGATGACGGCGGACATGATCCGGCGGCGGCTCAAGGACACGTTCGGCGCCACCCGCGTGCTGGTGCCGGGGCGCTGCCGGGGCGATTTGGAAGCGCTATCGAAGGATTTGGGCCTGCCCATCGAACGCGGCCCGGATGAATTGCACGACCTGCCGGAATTCTTCGGCAAGGCCAAGCAAAAGCCCGACCTCAGCCGCTATGAGCTGCGCATCTTCGCCGAAATCGTCGAGGCGCCGCAGTTGGATATTGACGGCATCCTGCGCCGGGCGCGGGATTACCGGAGGGACGGGGCGGATGTCATCGACCTGGGCTGCCTCCCGGCCACGCCGTTTCCGCATCTGGAAGACGCGGTGCGGGCGCTCAAGGCGGAAGGCTTCTTGGTCAGTGTCGACTCGTTGGAAAACGACGACTTGGTGAAGGGCGGCAAGGCCGGGGCGGATTTCCTGTTGAGCCTGCGTGAAGACTCGCTGTGGATCGCCGACGAGGTGGCCTCTACGCCCATCCTCATCCCCGCTCAGCATGGCGATTTGGATTCGCTGGACCGCGCCATCACGACGTTGCAAGCCAAGGGCCGGGCGTTCGTCGTCGATCCCATCCTCGACCCCATCCATTTCGGCTTCACCGAGTCCATCCTCCGCTATCACGAGGTGCGCCGTCGCCACCCTGATGTCGAAATGATGATGGGCGTCGGCAACCTGACCGAACTGACCCACGCCGACACGGCGGGCATCAACGCCACGCTGCTGGGGATTTGCTCGGAACTGCACATCAAGCACATCCTCGCCACCCAAGTCAGCAAGCACGCCCGCAAGGCCGTGCGGGAAGCCGACCTCGCCCGCCGCATCATGTACGCCGCCCGCGAGTTGAACCGGCTGCCCAAGCACATCGACGATGGACTCATGGCCCTGCACGAGCGGGCACCGTTCCCCTTGAGCCGGGCGGAAATCGGCGAACTGGCCGCGCAAATCAAAGACCCCAGCTACCGCATCCTCGCCAGCGCCGAGGGCGTCCACATCTTCAACCGCGATGGCCTCTACACCGCCGCCGATCCGTTCGAGCTATTCCCCAAGCTGGGCGTGGAAACCGACGGCGGGCACGCCTTTTATCTGGGCGTGGAACTGGCGCGGGCGCACATCGCCTGGCGATTGGGCAAGCGCTACAACCAGGACGAGCCGCTGCAATGGGGCTGCCAAGTGGACGCGCCGGAAGCTGACGCGACGGTCGATCCCCACGCCTATAAGCCCGCAGGCTCCACTTTGAAGAAGTGATTAGTGGATAGTGGTGAGTGGCGAGAAAAGAAAGCCGGATTAGGCCGAACCACCCTCTACTAATCACTATCCACTAACCACTATCCACTCCCCCATGATCCGAGAAACCATCATCACCAGCCTCTCCCCCGCTGGCACCGTGCATATCGCCCCCATGGGCGTGCATGTGCTGGGCGGCGAAATGCTCATCCTGCCGTTCCGGCCCTCCGCCACCTTGGACAACATCCTGGCGACCCGCCACGCCGTGATGAATTACTGCGACGACGTGCGCGTGTTCGCGGGCTGCCTCACCGGGCGGCGCGATTGGCCGCTGGTGGACGCAGAGCTAGTGCCGGGCCAACGACTGGCCGGGGCGCTGGCCCATGCCGAACTGGAACTCGTCCGCTGCGAGGACGACCCAACCCGCCCCCGCCTGTATTGCCGGGCGGTTCACGAAGCCAATCATGGGCCGTTCCGGGGCTTCAACCGGGCGCAGTTCTCGGTGCTGGAAGCGGCGATTCTGGTGAGCCGTCTTCACATGCTGCCCCGCAGCAAGATCGAGGCGGAACTGGATTACCTCCGCATCGGCCTGGACAAGACCGCCGGTCCCGCCGAGTTGGAAGCCTGGGGCTGGTTGATGGATAAGGTGGACGCTTTCCTGGCGGACCCGGCGCGGGCGGGCGAGCAATGACCGGGTTGCTCGCCAGCGTCGCGAACTTGGACGAAGCCCGGCTAGTGGCCGAGTCCGGGGCCGACATCATCGACTTGAAGAACCCGGCGGCGGGGGCGTTGGGCGCGTTGTCGGTCGGGGAGGTGGCCCGCATCGT
>NZ_JBTEKS010000215.1:0-7723 GCF_054333355.1 Methylomagnum sp.
GGGAAGTCTCCAATCCCGTATATCCGGGGTATATCGCCCCGGCCTCATTGAAGCTGGTCGGACACGATCCGATTCAACGCCGTGGCGACGTATATCCGGGGTATATCGCCCCGGCCTCATTGAAGCTTTTCTTTATGATGAAGGAATAGAAAAGGTCTAGAGCCAAACGAGACGGTTCGACGGGCTTACCAAGGTTTTCGGTTCCGTTGCTGCTCAACCCCCAGGATCGTCCCCGTCAGGTCGTCGAACCGCTTGCCGCAGTCCCGCACAGATACCGCTGGCAGGCGGGCTGCTGGTCGTTCCGCCAGCGCATCCGCCTCAGTTCCCCGTGGCATTTGCCCTCGTCAAGCAGGTGGGGGAGTCGGCACATGGTGGGCAAAAGCGCCTTTTACCATGACCTCAGAACACCATAAGAGCCGTTTCGGATTAGTCACCGTTATCCGGCGGCGGTGGACCATCGAGCCGCCCGGTGCCAGGCGTTTGAAGCCTGGCGAGAGGTCACCCGTGCCCGAAGGGTGGCCTGGGGAGGTTCCACCGTCGGCGATTCAACCGATGTCGCTCGTCGGCAAGGCTGTTCGCGTTGCGCTCCGCATAAGTTGACAACGCCTCGTCAGCTTGCTGGAAAGCGGGTGTACGTAGGCGGACGCACAGACAGCGGCGAGGTTCCGCAGTAGTTTGATTCAACCAGTGGAACCATCCGCCTCATCACGAAGGAGGCGAATTCGCTACATAAGGAACCCGACGGCGAGGGGAAATTCAAGGGAGTCGCCGAAGCTTACGAGTGCCAACACCTGGAAGGCGAATCATGAAAATCCGAGTCGGCTACGAACTCCTCTACGACTGCCCCCAACCGACGCCGATGATATTGACGGTGAACATCCATTTCACCCGCGTCTCCGACCTCGTCATTCCCGACCACCTCATCGCCACGCCCGCCATCCCCATCGCTGGCTATCGCGATGGCTTCGGCAACTGGTGCAGCCGGATCGTCGCGCCGAGCGGCCGGCTCCGGCTGTCGACCGACGCGGTCCTGAACGATACGGGCGAGGCGGATATCGTCGCCCCGTCGGCCCAACAGATCCCGGTGCAAGACCTGCCCGAGGAGACCCTGGTGTTCCTCCTGGGAAGCCGCTATTGCGATACCGACCGGCTATCCCAGACGGCCTGGAATCTCTTCGGCGATTCGCCCCCCGGGTGGGGGCGCGTCCAGGCCATCTGCGACTTCGTGCATCGCCATGTCGTCTTTGGTTACGAGCACGCCCGCTCCACCCGGACGGCGGGGGAGACCTTCGATGAAGGGATCGGCGTCTGCCGGGATTACGCCCACCTCGCCATCGCGTTCTGCCGCTGCATGAACATCCCCGCCCGCTACTGCACCGGCTACCTGAGCGACATCGGCCTGCCGCCGCCCTATGGCCCGATGGACTTCGCCGCCTGGTTCGAGGCTTACCTCGGCGGCGATTGGTACACCTTCGACGCCCGGAACAATGCGCCGCGCATTGGCCGGGTGCTGATCGCGCGGGGCCGCGACGCCGCCGACGTCGCGATAAGCAGCACGTTCGGCCCCGCTAAGTTGACCGGCTTCAAGGTCTGGACGGATGAGGTGCGGCAGCCCTGTGGCCTTCAAGATTGAAGGCCACTTTGATGCCTACAGAATCCGCCCTGTCTGTACGTGCGCTACCGTACCGACGGCGGCTAGCTTTGCGGCTAGAGTATCCACAGGATTTCGACCATACCGTCTGGCGCATGGCGGCATGGACCACGGCCCGCTCCCCACTCGGGCGTGGCCAATAGAACGTTAATAAGCAGCGAACTCAATTGCCATGCAAGCAGGCATCGACTTTGCTGTCGGCGTCCAACCCACGGGAAAAAACCATGAAAACGATAGCCAAAACGATGACCGCTCTGCTGTGCTTTGCCGTCTTCAATGCACCCGCATTCGCTGAAGAGAAAAATGCCTCGCCGCCCAAGCCGCCACACCAAGGCATGGCGGGCATGGGCGATATGAGTGGCATGGGAGGCATGAGCGAAGAGCAGACGGATGCCCATCTGCGGCAAGTCCAGGAATACCTGCTTATCAACTATGACTACGTACATCAAATTCGCGATGCCAAGGATGAAAAGGAGCAGGCGCGACTAAAGGACGAGTGGTTGAAGGCCATGAAACACCACCTGAAATTAAACCAAGTCCCCAAGCAACTGATGATGCATGGCGTGCCTGAACATAACGCCCCCGAAAAATAGAACCCCCAGGAGCCTGCCCCGAGAAAGGGGTCGGAAAATAAAGGAGACCATTATGAAAACCATAGGCAAAGTAAATAACACCGACGAATCGATGACCGAAGCGAGCCTGAGAAACTTTAATCGCAAGGCGTTCACGATGCCGAAGCGATTAGGGTTATTGACCGTCGTCTTGATGGCGGGCCTGATGCCGACGGTCGGCAACATCCGAGCCGAACCCGCCATCCCGCCGCTCGCGGCCAATTCGGAACTCGAAAACACCGAGCGCAATACTCGCGACAGTGACGATGCCACCCTCACCCCGGAAGACCAAAAGGAAACCAAGGCCGACGTCAAGATCACGACGGCCATCCGCCAAACCATCGTCAAGAACAAATCGCTGTCACTTGACGCGCACAACGCCAAGATCATCACCCGCAACGGCGTGGTGACTCTGCGTGGCCCCGTCAAAAATGACGCGGAAAAAAACAAACTGCAATCCATCGCCCAAAAGACACGGGGCGTGAAGCAGGTTGACAATCAACTCGAAGCCAAAACGCCTTAATCGGCATTAGGAGATAGGTCATGAAAAAAGCAGTATTTTGCATCGCCCAAAATATCGAACAGGCAGAGACCATCGTCGGCCACTTGCAGGCGGCAGGTTTCCCGAATAACGACATTTCCGTCCTGCTACCGGACAAATCTGGCACCAAGGACTTCGCCCATGAAAAGCACACCAAGATGCCCGAAGGCGCCGCCATCGGGGGTGCCACGGGCATTGGCGTGGGTGCCGTGCTGGGATGGCTGGTTGGCATCGGTAGCCTGGCCATTCCCGGCATCGGCCCCTTCATCGCCGCCGGGCCGATCATGGGTGCCTTGAGCGGCGCGGCGGTGGGTGCCGCCACGGGTAGCCTGACTGGTGCCCTGGTCGGCTTGGGCATTCCCGAGTACGAGGCCAAGCGCTATGAGGGAAAGATCACAGGAGGAAGCGCTTTGATTTCCGTGCATACGGAAAGCTCCGAAGCGCGTTCGAAGGCGAAGGAAATCTTCGAAAAGGCCAAGGCGGAAGATATCTCATCGACCGGCGAAACCAGCGTAAGCGATTAAAGACTCTGACGGTTTCGGGAAAAGAATCGCCCCAGCCCCTAAGAATTTAACCGGCGGGAACGGCACCTGATCGTTAGTCGAATCCTGGTCGGCTTCGTATTTAAAACCTATCGCGGCAGGCTGTTCGCCCTGGACCTGTCGAAGGGTATCAAAGGGTTTCTTCAGCCTAAACTCGGCCACTTGGGCCTTCGGTTCCGGGATAACGATGCGCGGTGGCCGCTTGCACCGCCTCGCTTCCCGGTTCCCCTGGCTGGCACCACACGCGCAAAGTCCTTGGAAGCGCCGTTCTTCTAGGAATCAGCACATCCTTCTCGGCATGGCCCACTCCATCCAGTTCAATGGGTATGGGACGCTTCAATTTTGGTATGTAGGCAGAATAGCGGATTTTTTGGAGGCTATTCAGTGACCTTTTTGGAATAGCGTTATTAATCCGCTTTCATCACGTCCTTCCTGCCGCGAATACCGATTCTGTAACCCGCGATCCATATACCGAGCCACAGTAGCGCCTTTGCTACGAAGTAGTATTAAAAAGGCGGGTTAATATCATGGATTTTGAAACTCAAAGAATAACTCTCCCGATTACAGCATACGGAATCCATCCTGTCTGTATGTGCGCTACCGTACCGACTGCGGCTGGTTTTGAGGCTAGAGTGCCTTCAAGGTTTCGACAACATCCCGGTTTAGCGTCGAGATTGTAATCTCGGTCGAGATCGCCTGCCCATATTTTAACCACGCCATCAAGTATAGTGTTTTTCGTAAGCCTTGTAATAATAATCAACTGGAGACTTAGTCATGAAGCGCCTTATCGGGTTTATTTCCGCATTTATTTTAGCCCTGACTTTAATCACCGCTGCGGGTTGCGCATCGACGCCGAAGCACGAGGGAACCGGGGAGTATTTTGACGACACCACCATCACCAGCAAGGTTAAGGCGGCCATATTGAATGAGCCTTCCTTAAGTTCCGCCGAGATCAACGTTGAAACCTTCACGGGCGTGGTCCAATTGAGCGGCTTCGTGAATTCCAAGGCGGATATCGCCACGGCGGCCGCCGTGGCACGCGGCGTCGGCGGCGTGAAGTCCGTCAAGAACGACATGCGGCTTAAATAGGGTAATAAATCACGCCTAAAAAGCAGAGGCGAAGCCTCTGATTAAGTAATCGGAGGATCGTATGAAAACATTGATTTCCATTGTAGCCGTATTTTTGAATGCGGCAGGCGTGGGCACCTCCTGTGCGGTTGACATCCAGGAGAAACAACAGGAGGTCAAAGAAAAGCAGAAGGAACTCAAGCACGAGCACCGAAAGAAATCGGTTGAGCGTGCCCCCGTGGGGCAAAACGAAAGAGGAGTCGTTATGAAAGGCTTTGCGCAGGACATCGAGGGTCTCGCCGTCAAGAATGATGAGTTTCGGCGAGTGCTTTACACGGCAAAGCACTGCCAGCTCGTCGTGATGGCGTTGAAGCCCAACGAAGAAATCGGGGCGGAAGTCCACAAGCTCGACCAGTTCTTTCGCGTGGAGGAGGGGACCGGTGAGGCGGTTCTCGATGGCGTTCGAACGGCGATCCGAGCGGGCTTCGCGGTAGTCGTCCCAGCCGGGACGAATCACAACATCATCAATACCGGCAGTGTTCCACTGAAGCTCTATACGCTCTATGCACCGCCGAATCATCGGGACGGCGTCGTCCATCATACTCGCGCCGACGCAGAAGCCGACAACGAACATTTCGACGGCAAAACGACGGAATAGAGCGTTGACTGAGCGTCGGGCCGATCCCTGCGGGAGCGCCAAAAGGAATCGGCGGAGCGTGCCCAGGAGTCCAATGAGTCGATGCAGCAGGTGAGCCGGGCCAGCAATATCATCGGTACCGATGTAAAAAATTCCAACGGAGACAATCTCGGCGACATCAAGGAATTGGTGCTCGATCCGGAGAGCGGCCAAGTAGTCTATGCCGTCGTTTCCTTCGGTGGCGTATTGGGTATGGGGGATAAGCTCTTTGCCGTTCCCTGGAAGGCACTACATTGGACTCGGGATAAATAGTATTACGTTTTCGATGTGGATAAGAATACCTTAAAAAAGGCTCCGGGGTTTGATAAGAAACACTGGCCGGACAGTTTGAATAAATGGGACCAGTGGCGCGAGGATCTCAATCAGTTTTATCACGTCAACCCCTGAGGAGGAATTGAACGGGCGATAGCAGTATTTGGAATGGCTGGAAATTAAAGTGGCAATAATCATGGAAACGCAAGGAGAACGGCAATGAGCTGGAATCAAGTGGAAGGCAATTGGAAGCAATTCAAGGGCAAAGTTAAGGAAACCTGGGGCGAAATCACCGATGATGAACTGGACCAAATAGCCGGTAAGCGCGATATGCTCATCGGCAAAATCCAAGAGAAATACGGGATCGCGCAAGACGAAGCCGAAAATCGGATCAAGGACTTCGAGCAGAAGCTCAGTTGATTATTGGCTTCTTTTAACGACTCCGATTCATGAGCAAGCGGTTTGGTGCCATTCACCCAATGAGCGGCACCTTTTTTAGTTATTTAATGGGAGAATCAAAATGTCGCTGGGCACAATTTTACTGGTGGTCCTGATACTGATGCTTCTGGGAGTCATCCCAACCTGGCCCCATAGCCGGGGGTGGGGTTATGGTCCCAGCGGAATACTCGGGGTGGTGCTGGTTATCGTGCTGATTCTGTTTTTGATGGGCAGAATCTAGTCGAAACAAAGGTATTAATCCGACCCCAAGCCATGCCATGGCGTAATAGCGCGGACCGTTACGGGTCGCTGTCCATCGGGCTGCACTGGTTCATGCTGCTTTTGTTGGCGGCGGTGTACTCATGCATCGAACTGCGCGAGTTGTTCCCCAAGGGCAGCGATCTCCGCGAGGGCTTGAAGACCTGGCATTTCATGCTGGGCCTGTCAGTTTTGATTCTGGCTTCGTTGCGCTTGGCGGCGCGGATGAGCGGTCCTACTCCGCGCCTCGGGTCGGAGCCGCTGGGCTGGCAGGCGCGGCTGGCCAGACTGATGCACTACGCGCTCTATGCATTCATGATCGGTATGCCTCTGGCCGGATGGCTGATGCTCAGCGCGGCGGGCAAGCCGATTCCCTTCTTCGGCTTCCACTGGCCTGCCCTCATCGGCGAGAGCAAAAGCACGGCGGAGTTCATCAAGGATATCCATGAGACCGGCGGCACGGTGGGCTATTTCCTCATCGGCTTCCATGCCGCCGCCGCTTTGTTTCACCACTACGTGATGCGGGATGGCACGCTTAGGCGGATGCTGCCGCGCCAAGAGTGACCATACCAACCCGTCTGGAAGTCCAGGCCGACAGCCACGGATTAACTGCGGCGGAGGCCGCGAAACGACTGGCCGAGGACGGCCCCAACGCCCTGCCCGGCGGGCAACGCCGCACTTGGCTGCGCATCGTCTGGGAAGCGGCGCGGGAACCGATGTTCCTGCTGCTGTTCGCCGCCGGTAGCCTGTATCTGATCTTCGGCGAACTGCGGGAAGGCTTGGTCCTGTTCGGCTTCGTGCTGGTGACGCTGGGCCTGACGCTCTACCAGGAAGGCAAGACCGAACGGGCCATCGAGGCTTTGCGCGATCTCACCAGCCCCCGCGCCTTGGTGATCCGCGACGGCGAGGCCCGCCGCATCGCCGGGCGCGAGGTGGTGCTAGGCGATTGGGTGATGCTGGCCGAGGGCGACCGGGTGCCCGCCGACGCCGTGCTGGTCGCGGGCAGCGGCGTGCAGGTGGACGAATCCCTGCTGACCGGCGAGGCGGGGCCGGTCAACAAGGCAATCGCCGCCGGAGAAGCGGCCGCGGCCCGGCCCGGCGGCGACGACACGCCGTTCGTGTATTCCGGCACCCTGGTGGTGGCGGGGCAGGGCACGGCGCGGGTCACGGCCACCGGGCCGCGTAGCGAGATAGGCCGCATCGGCGCCGCCCTCGGGACGCTGCAAGCCGAACGTTCGCCCCTGCAAAAACAGACCGCGCGGCTGATCGGCACCTTGGCCTTGCTGGCCTTGGGCATGAGCCTGCTATTGACCGTCGTCCATGGCTTGCTGCGCGGCGATTGGTTGCAGGCGGCCTTGGCCGGTATCGCCCTGGCCATGGCGATGTTGCCGGAAGAATACCCGGTGGTGCTGACGGTGTTTCCGGCCCTGGGCGCATGGCGGTTGTCGAAACAGAAGGTATTAACCCGACGATTGGCCGCCATCGAAACCTTGGGGGCGACTTCGGTGTTGTGCGTGGACAAGACCGGCACGCTCACCGAGAACCGCATGACGGTGGCGCGACTGTACGCCGCCGGCGATAGCTTCACGGTGAACGCTGCGGCAACCGACGCGCTGCCGGAAACGTTCCATGCCCTGGTTGAGTTTTCCATCCTGGCCAGCAAGG
>NZ_JBTEKS010000216.1:0-7686 GCF_054333355.1 Methylomagnum sp.
CGTCCACGAGATTGTGGAGCGGGTGTCGATGACGCCGGCGGGTCTGGCCCGCGCCGTCGAGCGGGCCATCGCCCGGTTTGAGCTAGGCCGCGCCGCGCCTGCGGGCCATGCCGCTGTCGGCGGGGCGAGCCAGCGGCTGGAGCGGGCCGTTTGCCGGGCGATGCTGGATGGCGCCCTAATATCCCATCTCGTCTACCTGGACTGCGATTTCAATTTCGTCCGGGTCAACGCGGCCTATGCCCGGACCTGCGGCTACGCGCCGGAAGCCATGGTCGGCAAGAACCATTTCGCGCTGTACCCCCATCCCGAGAACGAGTCCATCTTCATCCAGGTCCGCGACACTGGCATCCCGGTGGAATTCCACGACAAGCCTTTCGTCTTTCCCGGCCAGCCGGAGCGCGGCGTCACCTATTGGGATTGGACGCTGACCCCGGACAAGACGCCGGATGGCGCGGTGCGCGGACTGGTGCTGTCCCTGGTGGAAACCACCGAGCGCCGCCGGGCCGGGCAGGAAATCGTCCGGCTCAATCAAGACCTGCGGCGGCGGGAGTCCAGTTGTCGCCTGCTGTCCGGGATTGCCGGGCGGCTGTTGACGACGGACGATCCCGAGGCGGTGATCGGCCAACTGTGCCGCGAGGTCATGGCGCATCTGGATTGCCAGGTGTTCATTAATTTCCTGCTGGATGGCGACACTGGGCGGCTGCGCTTGAAGTCCTGCGCCGGCCTTCCCGACGCCCTGGTCGAACGGATTCGCTGGCTCGATCTGGGCGAGTCCGTGTGTGGCCGCGCCTGCGGCGAGGACGAGCCGCCGGTCGCGGAGGAGCGCATCCGGGACGCCTTCGACCTGCGGGCGGCGCTGCTTGGCAATTACGGCGTCCAGGCTTATTGCTGCCATCCCTTGCTGGCGGATAACCGGATCATCGGCCTGTTGTCGTTCGGCGCCCGGACCCGCGCCGACTTCACCGACGACGAGGCCGACATGATGCGGACCGTGGCCGATCAGGTGGCGCTCGCCATGCAGCGGGTCGAATCCCAACAAGTCCTGCGGGAGAGCGAATCGTTTTACCGCCAAATGCTGGAATCCATCCCCGGCAAGGTGTTCACCACCGGGCCGGACGGCCACTTCGACTACCTGAGCCAGCAATGGGCGGACTACACCGGCGTGCCCATCGGCGAGCAGCTCGGCAATGACTGGAACCGGCTGTTGTACCCGGACGATCAGGCGCGGGCCTTCGCCGTGTGGCAGGCGGCGGTGGACGGTCGGGCGCCCTACGACCTGGAATATCGGGTGCGCCGTCACGATGACGTGTACGAGTGGTTCAAGGTGTGGGGGCGGCCCATCCGCAACGAGGCGGGCCAGATCGTCCGCTGGTTCGGCACGGCCATCAATATCGAGCGGGTGAAGCGCATCGAGTTGAACGCCCAGTTCGTCAACCGGCTGGCGGTGGACCTGGCCCTGCTGACCGACGGGGACGAGATTTTCCGGCGGGTGGTGAGCGGTGTCGGCGACTATCTTGGCGTGTGGCGCTGCCTGGTCAGCGAGGTGGACTATCCGGCGGGCGTGTGCGTGGTGAACCACGACTGGTGCCGGGACGGGTCGAGCGTGACGGGCGCCTATTGCCAGGACAATTTCGCCGAGCCGGAGGTGCTGGCCACCCTCGCGGCGGGCGGGGCGGTCGCCATCGCCGACATCCAGACCGATCCCCGCACCGCCGACCATGTGGCTGCCTATGAGCCGCACCGGGTCGGCGCCCTGCTCACCGTGCCGTTCCTGGGCGATAGCGGCTGGCAGGGCGCCTTGACGGTGCAAAGCGCCGAGCCGCGCACTTGGCGCGAGGACGAGGTGCAGCTATTGCGCAGCGTGGCGGGGCGGACCTGGCCTGCGGTGCAGCGGGCGCGGGGGCTGGCGGCGCTGCGGGCCAGCGAGGAGCGGCTGCGCGAGGCCGACCGCCGCAAGGACGAGTTCCTCGCCATGCTGGCCCACGAACTCCGCAATCCGCTGGCGCCGATCCGCAACGCCGTGCATTTGCTCAAGCGGGTCGCCACCGACGAGCCGCGCATCGCGTGGTGCCGCGACATCATCGAGCGGCAGGCCGATCAACTCACCCGGTTGGTGGACGACCTGCTGGACGTGTCCCGCATCACCCGGGGCAAGATCGAGCTGAAGCCGGAGCCGCTGGACGTGGCCGTGATCGTGCAGCGGGCGGTGGAGATTTGCCGGCCCCTGGTGGACGCCCGCCGCCACGAGCTTGAGATTGTTCCGGTCCCCGAGCCCTTGCGCGTCGAGGGCGATCTGGTCCGGCTGGCCCAGGTGCTATCGAACCTGCTCAACAACGCCGCCAAGTACACCGACGAGGGCGGGCGCATCCGGGTGAGCGCCGGGCGGGACAACGGCCATGCAGTCATCCGCGTCCAGGACAATGGCCGGGGCATCGACCCCGCCGCCTTGCCCAATCTGTTCGACCTGTTCTATCAAGTGGACCGCACCTTGGACCGTTCCGAGGGGGGCTTGGGGATTGGATTGTCGCTGGTCAAGCGCTTGGTGGACATGCACGGCGGCGAGGTGTGGGCGTATAGCGCGGGCCGGGGCAAGGGCACGGAATTCGTGATCCGCCTGCCGAGCCTGCCCGATCCTTCGGCCAGCGTCGAAGCGGCGCCGGATGCGGCGGCGCTGGCCGAAGGCGCGCTGCGCGTCCTGGTGGTGGATGACAATGTGGACGCGGCGGAAAGTCTGGCGCTGCTGTTGGAAATCGACGGCCACGCGGTGTCCCTGGCCCACGAGGGGCAGGCGGCGGTGGATGTGGCCCTGGCCGAGCGGCCCGACGCGGTGCTGCTCGACATCGGCCTGCCGGGGCTCAATGGCTACGAGGCGTGCCGAAGGATGCGGGCGGGCGGTCTGACGGATACGTTGATCGTGGCGATGACGGGCTACGGCCAAGAGGATGACCGCCGCCAGTCGGAGCAAGCCGGCTTCGATGTCCATCTGGTCAAGCCGGTGGATTTGGCGGAGATTCAGGACTTGATTGGGCGGCGGGTGGCTGGTGGTTAGGGTTTGGCCGTGAATAGCTTCCTCGAATCACTGTGGGAGCGGTCTTTAGACCGCGACAATTCCGCGCCTAGTCGTGGCCTGAAGGCCACTCCCACAACCGCCGGTTGCCCGATATTAAGGAACGCCTTCCGGGGCGAGCCAAGCACGAACGGCCCCGCCGTTGCCAAAACGTCACTATCGCACTTCCCCCATCGCCGGAAGCGGTTCAAAATCCGGCTCTATGGCCCACGCCAATCCCTCTCCCGTCCCGCATCCCGGAAAATTACAACAATGATTTCGCGATTCGAAAAGCTGGTGGAAATGGGCCTCGCCCTGTCCGCCGAAGCCGACCAAGACCGCCTGCTGGAGCGCATCCTGGAATGCGCAAGGACCCTGGCCCACGCCGACGGCGGAAGCCTTTATTCCGTGGACGAAACCGGCGCGACCATTCAAATCATGCACAACGACAGCCTAGGCATTCGGCTGGGGGGCACCGCGCCGGAGCCGCCCAGCGTGCCGCCCATCCCGCTGTATTACCCGGATGGTCGGCTCAATCACAACAATGTCGTGACCTACGCGGTGCATCGCAACACCACGGTCAACGTGCGGGATTCCTACAGCCGCACCGCCGAGTTCGATTTTTCCGGGACCGCCAAATTCGACCAGAAGACCGGCTACCGCTCGACTTCCTTCCTCACCGTGCCCCTGCGCAACCACGAGAACGCCATCATCGGCGTGTTGCAGCTCATCAACGCCACCGACCCGTACACCGGCCAGGTCATCGCCTTCGACGACATGACCCGGCGGCTGGTGGAAGCCTTGGCGTCCCAGGCCGCCATCGCCTTGACCAAGGGCATTTTGATCCGGGACTTGAAGAACCTGTTCGAAGCGCTGACCCGGCTGGTCGCGACCGCCATCGACGAAAAGTCGCCCTACACCGGCGGACACTGCCGCCGCGTGCCGGACATCACGATGCTGCTGGCCGAAGCCGCCCACCGCAACGAGGTGGGTCCGCTGAAAGATTTCCACATGACCGAGGCCGACCGCTACGAGCTGGAAATCGCGGGCTGGCTGCACGATTGCGGCAAGATCGCCACGCCCGAATACGTCATGGACAAGGCCACCAAGCTGGAGACCATCTTCGACCGGATCGAAGTGGTGGACGCCCGGTATGAAATCTTGCTGCGCGACATGGAAATCGCCCACTTGAAGGAAAGGCTGGCGGCGGCGGAGCGGGGCGAGACGGTGGACGGCCGCGCCTATCATGCCTTGTGCGAGGAATTGGCGGCGGAGCGGGCGTTCCTGCGGCGCTGCAACACCGGCGGGGAGTTCATGTCGCCGGAGGACAAGGCGCGGGTCCGGCGCATCGGTGCCCGGGTCTGGCGGCGGAACGGCGAGACTCTGCCGCTGCTGGACGACGACGAAATCGAGAATCTCTGCATCTCTCGCGGCACCCTCAACGACCGGGAGCGCAAGGTCATCAACAACCACATCGTCGTGACCATCGACATGCTGGAAAGCCTGCCGTTTCCCCGCCATCTCCGCAATGTCGTGGAATACGCCGGGGGCCATCACGAGCGGATGGACGGCAAGGGCTACCCAAAAGGGCTGCGCCGGGATGAGATGAGCGTGCAGGCCCGCATCCTGGGGATCGCCGACATCTTCGAAGCCCTCACCGCCAGCGACCGGCCCTACAAGCCCGGCAAGAAGCTGTCGGAAAGCCTCGGCATCATGGCCCGCATGAAGCGGGATGGGCACATCGACCCCGATCTGTTCGATATTTTTGTGCGGGAAAAAGTGTATCTGGAATACGCCAAAAAATACCTTGACCCGGCCCAAATCGACTCGGTGGATGAGGCGGCTTTGCTGGCCTAACCACGTAACTCACTGAATCCTGTGGCGAGGCGGGTTAGGGCGATACAGCCAGGCGTAACCCACCGAAATCCGTAAGTTTTCTGCAAGTTTTACCGTCCGGTTTTTCATCGGCTCCACTGGTGGACAAACCCGCCAATCTTGGGTAAAAGATTTAGCATAATAAGGTCCATATCCGCCCTGAATTAAGCGTCTTACCCACGGGGGACGAAGAGTCGTGAATCACCAACCCAAGCAACTTTCTCTCGCCATCGCGGCCATCCTGTTCCCGGCGTGCGCCGGGTGGGCCAACCCCACCGGACCCCAGGTGGTCCAAGGTCAGGCCACGATCCAGAGCCAAGGCCCGACGCTGAATATCAATAACAGCAACGGCGCCGTCATCAACTGGCAGCAGTTCTCCATCGGCAAGGGCGAAACCACCCGGTTCAACCAGCCGTCGGCGTCCAGTTCGGTGCTGAACCGCGTGCAGGGGCCAGATCCCTCGACCCTGCAAGGCACGCTCTCCTCCAATGGCAAGGTGTACCTAATCAACCCGGCGGGTGTGCTGGTGGGGCCGGGCGCCAAGATCGACGTGGCGGGCTTCGTCGCCTCCACCCTCAACCTCAGCAACGCCAACTTCCAGGCCGGTAAGCACCAGTTCGACGCCACCCCCAGCGCGGGCAAGGTGGAGAACCAAGGCGACATCACCACGCCCACCGGCGGCAAGGTGTATCTGGTCGGCGCGGAAGTGCGCAACGAGGGCTTGATTCACACCCCACAGGGCAAGGTGGTTCTCGCGGCGGGCGACAAGGTGAAGCTGGAGGACAGCAGCGCCCCCGGCGTGACGGTGGAAATCACCGGCTCTAAAAACCAGGCCACCAACCTGGGCCGCATCGTCGCCGAAAGCGGCGAGGTGGGCGTGGTGGGTGCCATGGTGCGCAATTCGGGCGTCATCAACGCCAACCAAGTGGTGCGGGATCAATCCGGGCGGGTTTTCCTGAAGGCCACCCACGATGTGTCGGTCGGGACGGGCAGCCAAATCAGCGCCGACGCCAATCCGTCCTTGAAAGAGGGCGGCAAGGCGGGCAGCGTCAGTATCGAATCCGCCAAGGGCGATGTGACCGTGGCGCAGGGTGCCACCGTCTCCGCCAATGGGCCTTCCGGCGGCGCCATCGCCGTGACGGCACCGCAAGGCCAAGCCAATCTGGCCGGCACGCTGGAAGCCAAGGGCAGTGCAGCCAAGGGCGGGGCCATCACCGCCGAAGCCAAGACCGTCCAGGTCGCCGCCACGGCGCGGCTGGATGTGTCCGGCAAAATCGAAGGCGGGCGCATCACCCTGACCGCGACGGGTGGCCCGGCCAAGGTGGAACCCGGCGCGAAGCTTATCGCCAGTGGCGCGAAGGGCGGCAAGATTACCGTCACGGCCAAGCGGGACAAGGTCGAACAGGCCGGCTCGTTGAATGTGCGGGGCACGGTGGGCGGCGGCGGACAGGCGCAGTTGCAAGCCGCGACCGTGGTGAGCCATACCGGCGAAGTCCAGGCCGACGGCCAGACCCAGGGCGGCAAAATCGACCTCGTGGCCGAGCGCGTCGAGCAAAATGGCTTCCTCAGCGCCGACGGCCAGACCGACGGCGGCAAGGTGGCTTTGAATGCCACCGTGGCCGTCCGCCAATTCGAGGGCGGTGCCATATCGGCGCGGGGCGTGTCCGGCCAGGGCGGCACGGTGACGGTCGCCAGCCGCACCAGTCCGCGCCGTTCTCCCAGCGATCCCACCGCGCCCCCGCCCGATCCCACCCAATCCCTCATTTCCGGCAATGTCCGCGTCACCGGGCGGCGTGGCGGCAAGTTCCAACTGACCGGCGATCAAACCGGCCTGCTCGACGGGGCCAGCGTGGACGCTTCCGGCGAGGAGGGCGGCGGCGAAGTTTTAATCGGCGGCGATTATCAGGGCAAGAATCCTGACGTGCCCAACGCCGAGGCCAGCTATGTAGCCCCTTCCGCCTTCATTCGGGCGGATGCGGGCTACCACGGCGGCGGCGAACGAATCATCGTCTGGGCGGACAAGGCCACCCGTGTGTACGGCCACATCAGCGCCAAGGGCGGTGCCCAAGGCGGCGATGGCGGGTTCGTGGAAACCTCCGGGGCTTATCTGGATGCGCCTGTGGTGCCTGATGTCACGGCGGCGGCGGGGCAGGGCGGCACTTGGCTGCTGGACCCGAACAACATCACGATCCAAGCCACTGGCGGCACCAACACCAATATTTCCGGCGACCCGGATTTCACCACCACCAACGATGGCGCCGTGATCGACACGGGCACCATCCAGACGGCGCTGAACTCCGGCATTAGCGTCAGCGTCACCACGGGGATTGCGGGCGCGAATCTCGACGTCGGGAATATCAATGTCTCGGGCACGATCACCAAGAGCGCCGGGGTCGATGCCACCCTGACCTTGGTGGCCCACAACAACATCAACATCAATACCGGCGCGTCGATCACCAGCACGGCGGGCAAGCTCAATCTCACCCTGACGCCCAATTCCGACGCGACGGGCGGCGGCACCAGCCTCCTCAACAGCACGATCAACTTAAACGGCGGCACGCTGAGCTTCGCCAATGGCTTGACCCTCAACGGCGGCGCGACCCGGATCAGCAACAGCACGGTCATCAGCGGCGACGGCGCGGCGCTGACCCTGAGCGGCAACGCCGACCTCGACGCCGTCACGCTGGGCGATTCCGCCCACCCCGCCCTGGCCGTGACCGGCACCGTCGACATCTACAACGGCCTGACGCTGGCCGACGGCGCGG
>NZ_JBTEKS010000217.1:0-7670 GCF_054333355.1 Methylomagnum sp.
CGCCGTTGGCGAACTCGGCACCGTTGGCGAGAAATGCCGCCCGCACCTCGCCGCCCACCTCGAACGCCTCGGGACCGATGGCCGGACCCAGCCAGGCCAACGTATCGCGGCCGCCCAGGGCGTCCACCGCCGATTCGATCACGCCGCCCGCCAGTCCTTTCCAGCCCGCGTGGGCGGCGGCGATGGCCTCCCCATCACGAGAACACAGCAGCACCGGCAGACAATCAGCCGTCATCACCGCGCAGACCACGCCAGATTCGCGAGTGTAAGCAGCATCGGCCACGCGGTCGCCCGGCGCTTCGGCCCGCACCGTGCGGCGGCCATGCACCTGGATCAGCCAGACGGGTTCGGCGGGCAGGTTCAGGGCGGCGGCGAGACGGCGGCGGTTGGCTTCCACATGGGCCGGGTCATCGCCGACGTGGGCACCCAGATTCAGTCCCGCGTAGGGACCGGCGCTCACGCCGCCGCCCCGGAGCGTACTGGCGGCACGGACGCCGGATGGAGCGGGCCAGTCCGGCTCAATCCAGCGCGTCGTCATCAGATGTTCCTCAGCGCGTCGAGCAGGGCTTTGAAATCCTCCGGCACGGGCGTACTCCATTCGCAGTATTCGCCGGTCTCGGGATGTTCCAGCCCCAGTGTCTCGGCGTGCAGGGCTTGGCGCTTGAAGCCATGCAGCGTCTCGGCCAAGTGGGGACTGGCCCCGGCGGGCAGCCGCAGCCGACCGCCGTAGACTTGATCGCCCACCAGCGGGTAATTGATGTGGGCCATGTGGACACGGATTTGATGGGTGCGGCCCGTTTCCAGCTTCACCCGCAGCAGGGTGTGATTGGGGAACCGCTCGGCCAGCCGGTAATGGGTCACAGCGGACCTGCCCCCCTCCCGCACGGCGAAGCGCTTGCGGTCGGTGCCGTGGCGCCCGATGGGTTCATCCACCGTGCCGCCGCCGGTCATGGCGCCATTCACCAGGGCCAGGTATTCGCGGTTGACGCTGCGCTCGTGGAGTTGATCCACCAGGGATTTGTGGGCCTGCAAGGTCTTCGCCACCATCAACAGGCCGCTGGTGTCCTTGTCGATGCGGTGGACGATCCCGCAGCGGGGAATGCCGACCAGCGCCGGGCAGTGGTATAGCAGGGCGTTCTGCAAGGTGCCGTCCCAATGCCCGGCAGCCGGGTGTACCACTAGCCCGACGGGCTTGTCGACGATGAGGAGGGAGTCGTCCTCGTGGACGATGTCCAGCGGGATGTCCTGGCCGACCAAGCTAACAACGTCTTCGACCTCGGCCCGCAGGACGACCTCTTCGCCGCCCAATATCTTGTGCTTGGGCGAGGCGATGACCTCGTCATCCACGGTCACGGCGCCGTGCTTGATCCAGGTTTGCAGGCGGCTGCGGGAGAACTCCGAGAAAACCTCGCTCAAGGCTTGGTCTAGGCGTAGCCCGCCTAGCTCCAGGGGTATCTCGTCGGTGAGAATTTGGGTGGTGGCGTTCACTTCTATCGGTTCGGGGATTCAAGGTATACTGCGACGCCTTCGGTCCAGGGTCCATTCATGTTTGTTTCAGTCCGTTCTCCGCGCCTAACGCGCCTTTTGTTGGTGGCTTTCCTGGCCTGTGGCCCGGTGTTGTCCGGCTGCGCCGCCTTGGATTTTTTCAAAGGCAACAAGGAAGAATCCGTCGACGAATACGCCGACTGGACCGCCGAAAAGTTCTACACGGAAGCGAAACTGGCGTTGACCGAAAAGCGGTACGACAAGGCGGTGAAGCTCTACGAGAAGCTGGAAGCCCGCTATCCCTTCGGCAAGTACGCGACCCAAGCCCAACTCGACATCGCCTACGCCTATTACAAGAACGACGAGGCGGATTCCGCGATAGCGGCGGCGGATCGGTTCATCAAGCTGAATCCGACCCATCCGAATGTCGATTATGCCTATTACGTCAAAGGCTTGGTGAATTATAACCGAGGCATCAGCTTTGTAGACCGCTTTCTTCCCACCGACTCCTCCCAGCGCGACCCCGGCGCGGCCTTGGACGCCTACAAGGAGTTCGAGGAATTGCTGAACCGCTTCCCCAATAGCAAATACGCCGACGACGCCAAGCAGCGCATCGTGTCACTGCGCAACAACCTGGCGATGCACGAAATCCATGTGGCCGATTTCTACATGCGCCGCGAGGCTTACCTCGCCGCCGCCCGCCGCTGCGCCGAAGTGGTCCGCCGCTATGAGCGCACCCAGGCCGTGCCGCTGGCCCTGCAAATCATGGAGAAGGCTTACCGCAAGCTGGACATGAACGATCTGGCCGACGACGCGGCGCGGGTGTACGCCCTCAACTACGCGCAGGGCGTGCCGGGGCAGGCCGCCAAGGATTACGAGCCTTCGCCCGTGGAAAAAATCTGGCACTTCATCGGCCTGGAAGAATAAACCCCGCGTCATCGTCCGCCCACCTCGGGGAAACGCCTCGAATGTCCATCGCCCCTTCCGATTCTCCCTTGAGTTTGGATCTCCTGTGCGTGGGGCATGCGTCCTATGACCTGGTGTTCGCGGTGCCCCACCACCCGCACGCCGACGAGAAAATCTTCGCCGGTGCCCTCATCGCCTGCGGTGGCGGACCCGCCGCCAATGCCGCCGTGACCGTGGCCCGGCTGGGCTACCACGCCGCCTTCGCGGGCTATCTGGGCAATGATCCTTACGGCGATTTGCACTTGGCCGAGCTGGTGCGGGACGGCGTGGCGACCCGGCTGATCGTGCGTGGCGACTCGCCCACCCCGGTCTCCGCCGTGCTGGTCAAGCCCGACGGGGGCCGCGCCCTGGTGAATTACAAGGGCGACACCCGCCATCTAGCGGAGGGTGCCATCGACTTCTCCTCGGTGGCTCCGAAAGTCATCCTGTTCGACGGCCACGAACCCCTCATTTCCCCGCCCCTGGCAGCCCAAGGCATACCCACCGTCCTCGACGCCGGTTCGTTGCACCGGGGCACGGAGGCGCTGATGTTCGCCGTGGATTATCTGGTGGCGTCGGAAAAATTCGCCCGCCAATGGCTGGGCGCGGACGATCCCGAGCGGGCGCTGGCGGGCCTTTCGGAGCGCTCCCCGGCGGTGGTCATCACCCTGGGCGAGCGGGGATTGATTTGGCGGCGCGGCACCGCATCGGGCCGGTTGCCAGCATTCGCGGTCGAGGCGGTGGACACCACCGGGGCGGGCGACGCCTTCCACGGTGCCTTCGCGGCGGCGGTCGCGGCGGGCCGGGACTGGCTCGATACGCTCCGCTACGCCAGCGCGGTCGGTGCCCTGTGTTGCACGGGACTCGGTGCCCGGCCCGCGATTCCCGACCGGGCGCGGGTGGAACGGTTCATGCGCGAGGCGTAAAAGTTCCCGTCCGTCCGCCCAAACGTAAAGAAAATATTGACATCGCCCAATTTCCCTTTGAAGCTTACGGAATGGGGAAGCTCTGTATCCATCGCCAATTATCGCAGGGTAGAGACGCCGACAATTTGGCTCCAGAGGTGGAGCCGGTCATCAGTGCTTGATCCGGGTGCCGTTCGTTAAGTAGCTGATGTATTTTTGTGAGAATGGCACGATTCCATGTACAGGTGTTTTCGCAATGATGAATATCTATGTCGGCAACTTGTCCTACCAAGTCACCAACGAGGATCTGCGCGAGGCTTTCGCACGCTTCGGCGAGGTGGGTTCCGCTAATGTGGTGATAGATAAGCTCACAAACCGCTCCAAGGGCTTCGGCTTCGTGGAAATGCCGGATCACGCCAGCGGCGAGGAAGCCATTAAGCAACTGGACGACCAGCCCTTGAAGGGCCGGAACATCCGCGTCAACGAAGCGCGTCCCCGTGAGAACCAAGGCGGCGGCGGTGGCTTTCCGCCCCGTCGTGGAGCGCCCCGGCGGGCGTAATGCCCGCCTGCCGCCGCCTCTTGCTTTGGATGGAATCCCTGGTGGGGGGAGAGGCGGCGGCGATTTACCCGCCATTCCAAAATACCCGTTCTCGATTTTTGCCCATGCACGCCAAATTGTTCCGAGTCCTCGCCTTAACCGTGGGCATCCTGCTGGAAGCGAGTTGCTCCCACACCCCCCGCAAACCGCTGCCCCGGCACACGCCCCAGCCGACCCCAACCATTCCCGAGCCGCAATCCCAGCGCGGCTCCGGCGACGCGGGCGGTCAATATTCGGCCCGGTATCTGACCGGAGACTATTCGGGCTATCCGGCGCTCGAACGGTTCATCGACAAGATGGTGAGCGAACACGGCTATTCCCGCGATTATCTTTATGGCCTGTTTTCCCAGGCCCGGCGCAAGCAATGGACCCTGGATTACCTGGGCCGCGAACCCAAGCCCACCGCCGCCCCGCGCCCCGGTTCGTGGACCCGCTACCGCGCCCAGTTCCTCACCGAGAAGCACATCGCCACCGGCGCGGCGTTCTGGTCCCGCCATGCCCAGGCGCTACGGCGCGCCCAGGCCGAATACGGCGTCAGCCCCGAACACATCATGGGCATCATGGGTGTGGAGACCATCTACGGCGGCAACTTCGGCAATCACCGGATCATTGACGCCCTGACCACGCTGGCGATGGATTATCCGCGCCGCGCCGCTTACTTCGCGGAGGAGTTGGAAAACTTCCTGGTCATGGCCCAGAACGAAGGCATTGACCCCTCGCGTCCGGTCGGTTCCTACGCCGGGGCCATGGGCCTGGGGCAATTCATGCCCAGCAGCTTCCTGAAATTCGCGGTGGATTTCGACGGCGATGGCCGCAAGGATTTGTGGAATCCGGTGGACGCCATCGGCAGCATCGCCAGCTACTTCGCCGGTCACGGCTGGCGCAAGGGGCAGCCAGTGGTCTCGCCCGCCCTGCTGGAAAGCCCCTCGGCCCGTGAATTGGAGTGCGGCCTGGACAAGCGCTACAGCTTCGCCACCCTGGCCGATTACGGCATCCGCCCCGCCGTCCAATTCCCCGCCGACAGCGTCCGCCTGCTGCGGCTCAGCGCCGCCGCCGGGGATGAATACTGGATCGGCTACGAAAATTTCTACGTCATTACCCGCTACAACCACAGCACCCACTACGCCATGGCGGTGCATCAACTGGCCGAGGCGGTGAGGCAGCGCTATTCGCGGCTGGCTTCGGCGCAATAAAAAGCCGGTCGGGACCACGAGGCACCCGACCGGCAAGCTTCCCGCAAAAGGCTCGTGGTCCCGGCTTTAGTCAACCCAGCGTCGGCAAGCCGGGGCTGCGGGCCATAAATTCAAGCGCACTCTCCCCCGCCTTGCCGAACGGCAGGAGCGGAATCCCTCCTTTATTGCACGCTGGCAAAGTCGTAGACGACCACTTTATCCACCAGGGGCTTGAGTTTCTCGGTGAGCGTTTTGGAATGCTCCGGGTGCTTCAAATAATCGTCGAGCGCCTTGGGGTCGGCGAAGGTGGCGACGACGGCGAGATCATAAGAAGCGTCCAGCGCTTTGCGTTCCAGGGCGGGCAATTGGGCGCCCACCGTATAGCTCAACACCATGGGCAGCTTCGCCAAATTCCGGGTCGCCTCGATGTATTGTTGGCGGGCTTGAGGGCCGTGATCCTTTAGCCAGACGATCACGACATGGTTCACCTTGCCGTTGGTCGGCGGAACGGTCTCCGCTAAACCGGCGGTGTTGAAGAGAAAGGCGAAAAGGGCGAGAAGCAGGGCGATGGCTTGTTTCATGGGGCGTCCTCCGAAGTGATTAACGCGGGACGATTATGGTAGAGGATGCGGGACCGGCATATACGCAGGCCCACCCATTCATGCCTCCTTGCGCGTTGCTCGGCGCTCGTAGTCCCGCCTTTAGGCGGTTTTTTGCGGCACTTACCGCCTAAAGGCGGGACCACGAGCGGTTCAATACCGCGAGAACAAATCCCGCACCTTGCACAGCAACAACGACGCATCCCAGCGCGGATCGGGCAGGGCCTCGCCCGCTAGAATCCTGGCGAGCGCCGCCTCTGGTTCGGTTTCCCCGGTTAAAAGCACATCGGTCCCGCGCTTCCTCATGTGCCGGAAAAAGCCGTCCCCGGCGCTGCCCGCAATCACGACCTCGACGCCATCCAGCGGGTGTGGGCCGTCGTCCTGGAAGTGGTGCATCACCTGCGCTGGTTCCAGCGAAACTTGCTGCGGCTCGGGGATGGGCTGGCCCGGCTGGCAGTCGTAAACCAGCCAATAACGGGCCTGTCCCGCATGACCGGACACCGTGGCGAAATCGGTGATGGGGATGGCGATTTTCATGCTAAAGCCTCTTTCAATACTTGAGCCAAATGCTTCGGCTGGTGCCCGCTGCCTTCGCGGATTTGGTGGCGGCAGGAGAAGCCGTTGCCGATGACGGCGGCGGCGGCGGGGTGTTCGCGCAGCTTGGGCAGCAGGGCCAATTCGGCCATGGCGAGGGACGTGGCCGCGTGTTCCGCCTCCAGGCCGAAACTGCCCGCCATGCCGCAACAGGACGACTCGATGAATTCGAAGTCCAGCCCCGGCACCAGCTTCAACACCTTGCGCATGGATTTCATGGCGCCCACGGCCTTTTGATGGCAATGGCCGTGGACCAAGACGGGGGCGGTTTTGTCGGCGGGCTTGAAGTCGAGCTTGAACGCCTTGGCGGTGTGTTCCTTGGCGATGAACTCCTCGAACAGCAGGATGTGCTGAGCCAGTTTCAGGGCCGGTTCGCCTAAGCCCAGCATCTTGTGCTCGTCCCGCAAGGACAGGATGCACGCCGGCTCCAGGCCGACGATGGCCCGCCCGGCTTCGGCGTGAGGCAGCAAGGCCGCGAGTACCCGCCGGGCTTCGGCGCGGGCTTCGTCAATCATCCCGTGGGCCAGCCAGGTCCGGCCACAGCACAAGGGGCGTTCCGGCTCGGGGGCGTCGGCGGCGGGCTGGGCGACGATGACTTGATAGCCCGCCGCATTCAGCACGGCCAGGGCGGCGTCGGCGATGTCCGGCTCGAAGTAATGGGTGAAGGTGTCGACGAACAGCACCACCTCGCGGGTGCCGCCGACGGATTCCGGCGCGGCGGCGGGCGCGTGGAAGCTATGCGGGGCCGGTTCCGGCAGGCGGCGGCGGGCGGCGATGCCCAGCCATGTTTCGCCTAGCGCGGCCAGCCAGGGCGTGCGGTTGCGCCATGCCGTCAGCTTTCCCAGCCACGGCCAGCGATGCAGCCAGCGGGGCAGCCCGGCCAGCAGCTTGGTTCGCAAGGATGGGCCGGTGTGGGCTTGGCGCTGGGCGAGGTACTCAATGCGGATGGCGGCCATGTCCACGGCGTTCTCGCATTCCCGTTTGCAGCCCTTGCAACTCACGCAGAGGTCCATGGCTTCGGCCAGCGCGGGATCGGTGAAGGGTAGGGTGCCGAGTTCGCCATTCAGCGCGGCCTTGAGCAGCTTGACCCGCCCGCCGGTGGAGTGATCCGGCACTTCGCTGACCCGATAGCTCGGGCACATCACGCCCTTGTTGTGGGTGCGGCATAGCCCGCTGTTGATGCAGACCGCCACGGCCTTGGCGAAGTCGCCGCCGGTCTTGGGAATATCGGCGTAGGCGTCGCCCATACCGGCGTCCCGGTAGGCGGACCAGTCGAGGAAAGTTTTCATGGAGGTCCAACTTGGAGGCAAATAAGCGTTTCCACAGCAAAACCGTTGCCAAGCCGTTGCCCTTTAAAATCAGCGGCTTGAAG